>CBDUEE010000034.1:0-15963 GCA_965366105.1 uncultured Flavobacterium sp.
GCCATTACGAAGAATGGGAATGAGCAGATGGAAAAGTTTTATGTACGGACAATCTTCAGCAATTGTTGAACCTATCGCTGCTGTTTTGGGCGCTTTTGCTGTAACTTTTTTCACGCCAATTTTACCTTATGCTTTAGCTTTTGCCGCAGGCGCCATGATATTTGTAGTCGTTGAAGAAGTGATTCCAGAAACACAACAAGATAAAAATACAGATATTGCCACGATGGGATTTGTTGGCGGTTTTATTATAATGATGGTTTTAGATGTCGCTTTAGGATAATTTTTTTACTTACTATAAAAGTGAGAAAACCGTACATTTATCTCAAAATAAAAAAACTGACAATGAAAAAAGTAGTAACATTTCTGTTTATCGTATTTAGCTCCATCGCTATTGCTCAAAATAATACAGTAGTAGAGCAACAATTCATTAAAGTAAGACAAAACAGTTGTATTGCAGCAGAAGGCTATAAGTTACTTTTTAAGGAAGTGCTAACAGATTCTCGTTGCCCCGAAGGAGTAGCTTGCATATGGGCAGGTGAAGTTACTGTGATAGTATCCGTTTATAAAGATTCAGAATTTATTGAAGATAAAAAGCTAGTTTTCATTACGAATAATAATGCAGAAAACTTGAAGTGGATTACTCCATATTTGAATAACGACCAAAAAAGAATTAATAGTTTAAGTATTGAACCCTATCCAAATGTAAAAAAAACTATTAAGCCTAAGGATTATTATTTGAAAATTGGTTACTCGAAATACAATTAACCACAACCACCGCAATCCTTGTTAGACTTTTTCTTTTTGAAAAAAAACTTTTTAATTAGGAAAGCAAGAGCAATTGCTAGTAAACCGAACGCTATGATTTCTTGATACATAAACTGTTATTTTAGAATTTGATAGGCAATCAAAGCAACAATATAGGCAAAGCCAGTCATGAAAATTAATTGACCAAATGGCCATTTCCATGAATTTGTTTCTTTTTTAGTTATAGCAAGTGTACTGGCACATTGCAAGGCGAAAGCATAGAACAATAATAAGGATATTCCCGAGGCAAAATTAAATACTTTTTCTCCAGTCACTGGATTGATTTCAGCTGCCATTTTATTTTTAATAGTTACTTCATTATCACTTCCTCCCACACTATAAATCGTGGCCAATGTACCCACAAAAACTTCTCTAGCTGCAAAGGAGCTGATGATTGCAATTCCTATTTTCCAATCGTAACCCAATGGCGAAATCGCAGGTTCAATAGTTTTACCCATGATTCCTATATAAGAGTTTTCTAATTTTTGGGATGACACAGCATTCTCAAATTCTTCTTGTGGCAACGGGTTATTTTTGTGATTTTCAGTAATTATTTGTTCGGCATTGTTGAAATTTTTCCCAGGACCGTATGATGCTAAAAACCACAAAATAATAGAGATTGCTAGAATTATTTTCCCTGCTCCAAAAACAAAAGCTTTGGTTTTCTCAATTACATTTATTCCTACATTTTTAAATAATGGTAATTTGTAATTTGGCATTTCTACTACGAAATAGGTTTTTCCTTTTATTTTTAGAATTTTATTCAATATATAAGAGGAAAAAATAGCCATTCCAAAACCTAAAAGATACAACAACATTAATGTTATTCCCTGCATGTTCAAAAAGCCAAAAAGGTGAGTATCAGGTATTACTAATCCTATGATAATTGCATAAACAGGAAGCCTTGCCGAACAAGTTGTAAATGGCGTTACCAAAATGGTAATCAATCTTTCTTTCCAGTTTTCGATATTTCGTGTAGCCATTATAGCAGGAATAGCACAAGCGGTTCCTGAAATAAGCGGCACTACGCTTTTACCAGATAAACCAAATTTTCGCATGATTTTGTCCATCAAGAAAACCACTCGACTCATATAACCACTTTCTTCTAAAATGGAAATAAACATAAATAGGAAAGCAATTTGTGGTATAAATATCAAAATACCTCCAATTCCGGGAATGATTCCTTGTGAAATTAAATCTGTCAATACTCCAGCTGGCAATTCCGCAGCAGTATAAGCACTTAATGATGCAAAGGTGCTGTCGATAAAATCCATTGGAATGGTCGACCACTCGAAAATGGACTGGAAAATGACAAACAAAATCAAAAAGAAGATTACATAACCCCAAACTTTATGCGTAAGTACACGGTCTAATTTGCTACGGTAATCTTTAGCAACTGACGCATCAACTTTTAAACCTTGTTTCAAAACATCATTGATGAATTGATAACGTTTGATGGTTTCTTTTTGTTGCAAACGTTTTAAATCGGAATGTGATTTAGTGAATGAGCTACGGATTTCGTTTCGTTCTAAATTTAAAAAATTTACATCCTGAGTAATGACCAACCATAATTTGTACAACAATTGGTTAGGAAATGCTTTGCGTAAACTGTCAAAATATTCGGGTTCAATAATAGAAGCATTCAAGCACGGTTCAGTTGAAAGAGTTCTATATGTAACAATCATTTCTTTCAATTCCTGAATTCCGAAACCTTTTCTCGAACTAATAAGTGCGATTTTGGTTTTTAAATGTTCTTCAAGATACGGAATGTCTAGTGAGATTCCTTTGAATTTCATTCGGTCCGCCATGTTGATGACTAAAATCGTGGGAATTTCTAAATCTTTTATTTGAGTGAAAAGAAGTAAGTTTCGTTTTAAATTTTCTACATCAGTAACTACTAATGCAACATCTGGATATAATTTATCGTTTTTGTTGAGCAATAGTTCAATGACTACACTTTCATCGATTGAACTAGCATTTAAGCTGTATGTTCCAGGTAAATCCAGAATATTAGCCTTTATATTATTGGGTAATTTGCAAAAACCAATCTTTTTTTCAACCGTAATTCCAGGATAATTCCCTACTTGTTGATTTAAACCTGTTAGTTGATTAAAAACTGATGTTTTACCCACATTCGGATTCCCGATTAGAGCAATATTGATGTCTTGTTTGCTTACCATAAGTTGAGTTTTATAATGTCAACTTCAATTTCTCTTGCTGTTTCCACTCTAATCGCTACGTGCGAACCATTAATATTCAAGTATAAAGGATCTCCAAAAGGAGCAATCTGAAGTAATTCAACCATATTGCCAGGCAAACAACCCATTTCCAATAGTTTTAATGGAACGGCATCGATGTCAAAGTCTTTTATAATGGCTTTTTCGCCTTTCTTGAGAGAATGTATCGTGGTGTGCAAAGCTTATTTAGATTGAATTAATATTGCAAAAATACACATTTTAAAACAAACACAAATGATAATTGTCACATTTGTATGCGAATAAAAAGCAAAAAAATCAAGGTTGTACTAAAGCGAATATGTTTTAAGAAGAGAAATTTTCTAACGAATGCATTATTCGTTACTTAAAAAAGTAATATCCTCGATTAATCGTTTCATGTCTTCCTTTTTTGTTCCATCATAAAAGCCACGAACGCGTCTTTTGGTATCGACTAGAACAAAATTTTCAGTATGAACCATGTCGTACAATTCGCTTGGTTTTCCCAATTTAACTGCTAAATACGATTTTCTAGCCATGGTATAAATTTCTTTTTTATCTCCAGTTACTAAGTTCCATTTAGAATCGTCTACGTGGTGTTTTTTGGCGTAAGCCTTTAAAACAGGAACACTATCCGTTTCTGGAAAAACGGTGTGCGAAAGCAATTTTACTTTTGGATTTTTAGCGAAAGCGGTTTGAATTTCAGATAGATTAGAGGTCATTTTTGGACAAATCGATCCACAAGTGGTAAAGAAGAAATCGGCAACATAAATTTTACCTTCGTAATCTTTTTGGGTAATGGTTTTCCCGTTTTGATTGATAAACGAAAAATCAGCTATAGTATGATACTTGCTTTTATACTGCACCGTACTATCGACTAATTCTGGATTTACATCAGCAGGATTGTAAATGGGGAGTGTTTTCTTTGGCTTTAAAGCAGAATAAAATAAGGTCAAAACGATTGCCGAAAAAACAATAAAGACTCCTAAAAAAAGGCGGTATTTTTTAAAAAATTCTAACATGTTGCTATTTTGATGCAAAAATACAAAAACGGGATATGTTTCTATCTAAATTAACACAATCTTATCGCGTTATGATTTTAGTTTTATTATGGAATTATATTTTTTTTAGAACATTGATTATTTATTCTTTTTAGGCGTTGTAACAAATAAATTAAACAATAATCCGCCCATTAAACCAACCTATAGAGTGCTGTTTAATCGTTTTGTAGGTATCGCACAATTTCCGCTAACACCACCTATTTGTTAATAGTAAAGATATCCGCCCACAGCGCTATAACTACTGTAATAATATATTCTTTTTTTGTCATTTTATTTTTTATCAAATGCAAAACTCCATATTACTCTTACTGCACTTTGTTTATAACCAATAGCCAAGTCTTTTGGATATAATTTTAAAATTTGTGTAATAATTTCAGGTTTTATCTCTTTTTCGTGACATTGTAAACACATAGTATTGGTTTTAATTGGATAATAAAATTGGACTTTATTCCCTTTTTCGATCGTGACTGGTTTCATTTCTTCATGATCAGCCAATTGTTTTTTAAATTTTGGTAGATAGTGTTTTATCCGTATTTTGTATTTTCTTATTAATTGGTTCTATAAAGCGGTATTTATAAATTAATTCAATCTTATCTCTAAATAGAAAATTTTATCAATAGCTTTGTATTTGTAATTAAACCAAATAAACAATGAAATTAAAGCTTAATAAACAGCTTCTTTTTGTGATTCCTGCAATAATAGGTTTTGCTGGAACACAAGCACAATCAATTCCTGTATCTAAAGAACCGGGAATCAACATCTCAAACATTGATAAAAAAGTTAGACCTAACGATGATTTTTTTAGATACGTAAATGGAATCTGGTTAGACAAAACAGAAATTCCAAGTGATAGGACTTCATGGGGAAGCTTTAACGAATTGTTAAAGAAAACCGACAAAGATGCTATGGATATTTTGAAAGAAGCTTCTAAAAATCCAATCTATCAGTCAAATACTGATCAAGGTAAAGCAATCAATCTTTTTAAAACTATTCTTGACACAGTAGCAAGAAATAAAAAGGGAATTGATCCTTTAAAACCTTATTTAGCTAAAATAGACGCTATAAAAAACACTAAAGACTTACAGAGAGTTTTGATTGAAATGGAACCAATTGGCGGAATTGGTTTTTTTGGACTTTATGTAGGCGCAGATGACAAAGACAGTAATAAGAATTCTGTTTTTCTAGGAACTGGAGAATTAGGGTTGCCAGATAAGGATTATTATTCTGCAAATGATAAAGATTCTAAAGAAAAACGTCAAAAATACGAAATGCATGTTGCGAGAATGTTACAGTTTATTGGTGAAAATCCAACAAAAGCTATAGCAAACGCTCGTAAAATTGTGGCTTTAGAGACGGCAATGTCTAAACCAAGATTGGATCGTGTGCAACAAAGAGACGGAAGATTGCAATACAACCCAATGACAATTGCAGCGTTGCAAAAAATAACACCTGCAATTGATTGGAAAAATTACTTTACAAAACTTGGTTTTACAAAACTAGATAATGTGATTGTATCTCAGCCAAAATATATGAAGGCGTTGCAAGCTATTTTAACAGAAAATAAAGTAGAAGATTGGAAAGAATACATGAAATGGACTTTATTACATGGTGCTTCAAATCAATTATCAACTGAAATAGAAGCTGCTAATTTTGATTTTTATGGTAAAACACTAACTGGAGCCATCAAACAAAGACCACGTGAAGAGCGAGCTTTGCAAACTGTAAATGGTGCTATTGGTGAAGCGTTGGGAAAATTATATGTAGCCAAAATGTTTCCTGCTGAAGCTAAAGCGAAAGCGGAGAAAATGATTAAAAACGTAGTTTTGGCGTACCAAAATAGAATAGATAATTTGACTTGGATGTCCGCTGCTACTAAAGTAAAGGCAGTCGAAAAGTTACACAAAATCACTATCAAAATTGGGTATCCAGACAAGTGGAAAGATTATTCAGCTTTGAAAATAAGTAGTGTAGACGAAGGCGGAAGCTATTTTGAAAATTCAGAAAATCTTGCGCGTTGGGCTTTTAACGAAGCCATAGATAAATTGTACAAACCTGTTGATAAAACAGAATGGGGAATGTCACCACAAACGGTTAATGCCTATTACAACCCATCATATAACGAAATTGTTTTTCCAGCAGCTATCTTACAACCTCCTTTTTATAATTATCAAGCGGATGAAGCGGTGAATTATGGTGGAATTGGAGCAGTTATTGGGCACGAAATCTCTCACGGATTTGATGATTCAGGAGCGCGTTACAATGCTGATGGGAATTTGGTAGATTGGTGGACAGCTGAAGATTTAAAACAATTTACAGCTTTAGGTACTAATCTAGCCAATCAATATAGTGCTTTACAGCCATTACCTGGAATTTTTGTGGACGGAAAATTCACATTGGGTGAAAATATAGGTGATCTAGGCGGAGTAAATGCGGCTTATGATGGTTTGCAGATGTACCTAAAAACCAATGGAACACCTGAATTAATTGACGGATATACACCACAACAACGTTTCTTTATTTCTTGGGCTACCGTTTGGCGTACTAAAATGCGTGATGAAGCTATAAAAAATCAAGTAAAAACGGATCCGCATTCTCCAGGAATGTACAGAGCTTATGTGCCAGTGCAAAATGTAGATGCTTTTTATGATGCTTTCAGTATTAAAGCCGGAGATGGTATGTATATTCAGCCAGAAAAACGTGTTAAAATCTGGTAAAAGTATCAGTTTTTATAAAACTAAAAAATCCCATTCGATTAATTTATTTAAGCGGATGGGATTTTTTTATTTTCAATTTTTTCTAAAGTAATATTTAACAAAAAATTAAAATATTTATTAATAGCTTTGGGACAATAACTGAATAACTAACTAAAATGAAAAAAATGAAAAATAAACAGTTGCTTTTTGTCATTCCTGCAATTATGGGTTTTTCTTTGGGTCAAGCCCAAAATGCTCCTGCAACGAAGGAACCAGGTATTAATGTGAATTACATGGACAAAAAAGTAAAACCAAGTAATGATTTCTTTCGCTATGTGAATGGTACTTGGCTAGACAATACAGCTATTCCAAACGATAGAACCCGTTGGGGAAGCTTTGATGAATTGCGTCAAAGAACAGATGCAGATGCTTTGGCCATTTTAAAAGATGCGACCAAAAACCCAAGTTACAAGTCTAATACGGATCAAGGGAAAGCGGTAAATTTATACAAAACAATTCTTGACACTGTTGGAAGGAATAAGGCCGGAATTACACCATTAAAACCGTATTTGGCTAAAATTAATGCAGTTAAAAACACTAAAGATTTAGAAGCATTACTTATCGAAATGGAACCTTTTGGAGGTATTGGTTTTTTTGGTGCTGGAGTAGGAACAGATGCTAAAAACAGTAGCAGAAACGTAATTAATTTAGGTCCTGGAGGAGTTGGGTTGCCTGATAGAGATTATTATGTTTCTGACGATGCCGATTCGAAAGAGAAACGTGCTAAATATGTTATACACGTTGCTAAAATGTTACAGTTTCTAGGTGATAAACCAGCTGTTGCTAAAGTAAATGCAGAAAAAATCCTTGCACTTGAAACGGAAATGTCTAAACCAAGATTAGATAGAGTAGAGCGTAGAGACCGTCGTAAGTCTTATAATCCTATGACCTTAGCAGAATTAAGTAAATTAACACCTTCTATAAACTGGGATACTTATTTCACTAAAATTGGATTAGCAAAAGTGGATACCGTGATTGTTTCTCAACCCAAGTATATGACGGCATTAGAAACTATTTTTAAAGAAGATAAAGTAGAAGATTGGAAAGCGTACATGCGTTGGAGTCTATTAAACAGAGCTTCAAGCCAATTGTCTACCACTATCGAAAATGCAAATTTTGATTTTTACGGAAAAACCTTAACCGGAGCTGTAAAGCAAAGACCACGCGATGAAAACGCGCTGCAAACAATTAATGGAACTATGGGGGAAGCCTTAGGAAAATTATATGTAGAGAAAAAGTTTCCAGCTGAAGCTAAAGCCAAAGCAGAAAAAATGATCAAGAATATATTTTTAGCTTTCGAAAATAGAATCAATAATTTAGCTTGGATGTCTGGCGAAACAAAGGTGAGTGCTGTTGCTAAATTACATAAATCAAGAATTAAAATTGGTTATCCTGATAAATGGAAAGATTATTCGGCTTTGATAATTAAAAGTCCAAAAGAGGGTGGAACGTATTTTGACAATATTAAAAATATTGCGCAATGGCGTTTTAATGAAAATATAGCAGAATTAACCAAACCAGTAGATAAAGATAAATGGGGAATGTCACCACAAACGGTGAATGCGTATTACAATCCTTCAAACAATGAAATTGTATTTCCAGCAGCTATCTTGCAACCCCCTTTTTACAATTATCAAGCAGATGAAGCAGTAAACTATGGTGGAATTGGTGGTGTTATTGGTCACGAAATCTCTCATGGATTTGACGATTCAGGATCAAGATATAATGCTGATGGGAATCTTGTAGACTGGTGGACAGCCGAAGATTTAAAACAATTTTCAGCATTGACTGGAGCACTTGCAGCTCAATACAGCGCTTTAGAACCGTTGCCAGGAACTTTTGTTGATGGTAAATTTACGCTTGGTGAAAACATTGGAGATCTAGGTGGTGTAAATGCTGCTTATGATGGTTTGCAATTGTATTTAAAAGAAAATGGAAATCCAGGCTTAATTGACGGATACACTCCAGAACAACGTTTCTTTATCTCTTGGTCAACAATATGGCGTTCCAAAATGCGGGATGAAGCGTTGAAAAACCAAGTAAAAACAGATCCACATTCTCCAGGAATGTATCGCGCTTATGTTCCTTTGCAAAACATAGACACCTTCTATAAAGCATTTGATATTAATGCAAATGACGGAATGTACATTGCACCAGAAAAAAGAGTTAGAATCTGGTAAGTACTCACTTGCACAGATAATTTCTTTTATACTAACGAAAATCCCATTTGCTTTGCAAGTGGGATTTTTGCGTTTTAAAGTGTTCCAATACTTTTTTTACGCCCTTTCCGCATAGAATAGTTGACCATATAAAGCCCGAACAAGGTAACGCTTCCTCCAATAGCAATTGCAGCATTAAGCGTTTCGCCAAAGATTAGAGCTCCTAAGAGTACTGCAACGATTGGATTGATGTAGGAGTAAATAGTACTAATTTCTGCAGGGAGATTTTGCAATGCATAAATAAAAGCAATAAAGGTAAGTATGGAACCAAAGAGTACAAGATAAGCAATAGACCACCATGAAATAGCTGGAATTTCGCTTAAAGGGACCGATATTCCAGTTGCACCCGTATAGGCAAAAACGATTATACTCGACAAAAACATTTGTATTCCTAAACTAAAATAAGGATTAAAAGTAGCTGCTTTTTTCTTAGTATATAAAGTACCAAAAGCCCATGTTAGCGTTGAAATGATAGAAATTATAATTCCGAATCGAAAACTGGGGGTCAGAAAATCACTTAAATGATCATAGAAAATAACACAAACACCACTAAAACTAATAATTAAACCAATAACGGATAATCGAGACAAACGCTCTCCTCTAAAAAACGTAATTATAACAATCCATAAAGGAACAATAGCTCCAATAATAGCTCCAAGTCCGCTACTGATATATTTGACACCCCAAGTACTTAATCCGTTGCTTAATACAAAATTAAGGATGCTTAGTATGATGATTGTTTTCCACTGTTTTCCCTTTGGCCAAGGTGCTTTTTTAAACAGGAAAAAGGAAATATAGAGAAATCCTCCTAAGAATTGCCTAATAGCAACAAGCTGCAAAGCAGGCATGTGTTTGACTCCTTCTTTTGAAGCAATCCAGGTTGTTCCCCAAAAAAAACTCACAAAACATAGTGCTAAAATTGGTAATCCAATTAAATTGATACGAGACGAAACAGCATTCTTAATTTTAGTTTTCACTTTACAAATTTGGTTTCGTAAAAGTATATTTTAAAAGGTTTATAACTTTGTCATTTTCAATTAATTTTCCAGAAGAAGGTTTTGAATGATCAAATTTTGGTAGATCCAAATTCAATTCGGCTGCTTTTTGAGTATAATACTTTTCACGAGTAGGATGAAAAGACGAAACTGCATTAAAGGTTTCATTCCAAGAATTAGTTGCTATAATTTTTAAAATAATACCAATGCAATCTTCTTGATGAATTAAATTGACTACAGCATCTGGGTTTTCTAGATTTTCTCTGCCGGCTAAATGTTTTCCGGGTTGTCTGTCTGCGCCAATTAAACCACCAAATCGGATTGAAGTCGTATTGAAATTGGTATTGTTTTGCAAAAGTTGCTCAGTTTCTACTAACTGTTTGCCACTTTCGGTATCTGGTTGTGGTTTTGTCGATTCAGTTACTGTTAATTGGCCTTCTCCATAAACAGAAGTTGAACTTACAAATAACACGTTTTCAACAGTTGATTTTTCTATAAATGGAATCAAATTTGCTATTTTTTTTACAAATGTTTTTTCGATTGCTGCTGCTGTGTCTCCTCGTAATTTGGGTGGAATATCAATTATTAAAATTTCGCTTCCTTGCAAAAATGTTGTTATAGAATCTGAAAAATCTTTATGATCCAGCTTTCCTTCATCGAGAGATACAGGAATATCTACTAAAAACGGATTAATTCCTTCTTTTTCCAGCAAGGAAAGTTTTTCTACAGATGTTGTTGATCCGTTTACTTGAAATTCTTTTTTTAGAATTGCTTTTGCCAATGGCAAACCCAACCAACCACAACCTAGAATGCTAATTTTTTTCATCTTATTTAGTATAACCAATTTGTTTACGATCTTCGAGACATGAATTCTTAATTAACTTTTAAACTATCTATCACTATTGGTAACTTGCGTTTTACAGCAGGAATCTTGATCACAGGAACTAAAACAGTTGTTTCAATTACTACCGGACTCGGTTTAATCTTCTCTCTAATCACCACAGCATCATTCAACACAAAAGGAGTTGGCATCATCCAGTTTTCCCTTTTTTGCATTTCAAACAATGAATTTGTCAGTAAATCGAACGAACTTTCTAGCAGTTCCATATCCAAAACTGCTTTAGAGTTTATGCTAAATCGCATTTCTAAAGGAGCATTATCAACCACATAATAACTTAGTATTTTCTTGCCTTTGCGTTTGTACAACGAGTTTTTCTGGCCTAATGTAGCTACTCCATTTGCTTTAAAGTTATGAATGGCCATATTCTCATTGGCAAAAACATCATAACGATTTACATTTCTATTTGGTGAAATTAAGATCTTCAAATACCTTTGATTGCCTGAAATTCGATCTTCAAGAAATTCTATTGTTGGTTTTTTTATGTCTTTTCTTGGAGCTTCTGCACTATAGGTAAAACCTGAATTGTACTTGCTAAATAACGGGATGGCCTCTAGTGGTTGTGCCTCTTTTGGGTTTTTACCCAAATAGCTTTTAGTCCAAGAATCTAGATTGGTGTCATAAGTCACCCAACTGGCTTTGTTTGTATCTGCGTTGTAGATGTATAATAAACTGTTCGATTTTGCTTTCCCTAATTCGTATCCGGATTCATAATGTGCCTTGGCAAAAAAGCCGAAGGAAAGCAAGAAAAATACCAAAGCCCAGGTTCCTTTTTTTGCGAAAGCTCCAAAAATAGGCAACAACAGACCAAAAGTTAATACGGTAAGAATAGCACTTCCAAACAATACTTTTAATCCCAGTCCAATGGGAAACATTTGGATAAAAGGTGCGATAATAATTAGCGCAGGAATACTTAAAAAAAGGTTTAATGTTTTTTTAGATTTTTGGGTTACAATGAAAGTGCCAAAAATTAGTAAACCAAAATAAACAGGAATAATTAAAAATCCAGCGCCTTGCAAACTAAAGGCTATAAATCCATTAATAATTATCCAAATAAACAAAGGAGCGACGTAATAATTTAAGGATACTTTCATTCCAGAAAAGTATTGGTAGACTGCAAAGCTAATCGCGATAGCTAAAAGAGTAAATGCAGCAATGTATGAATGACCATTATAAGTAAATCCGTTTAGCAGGTCGTTGTATTGTGGATACATAATTAGTAGCAGTTTCCAACCTACAAATGTGACCAATCCAGAAATAAATAAAGAGGTCATAAAGGGAATAAATCCTTTTAAAATTTCATTAAAATGCAGTACTCTTTTTGCAATTCCAACCAGTATCAGAATTATAAAAATTATTAATGCAATTATTGCCATTGGTATAACCCAACTAAAAGGATAATTTATAAAGGTGTATGGAATTGTAAAATAAACATAATCTTCACTAGCTTGTGTTGTGTTTAAATTAGCATTAGAAAAATAACTCAACAATGGCATTAAATAAGATCCTTGGTGTTTTAAAGTATTTTTATTTAAATGGTTGATGTCATCTTGCGCGGTATGATAATTATAATGGTCATCGATAAAAGCAAAATTATATCCTTGAATATTCCCTTTCTCCCTAAAAACAGTCAGATCAGTATCATTAGGAAGCATTTTATAAATACTATACATTAAGGAGTTTGAAACTGGAAATATAGTTTTTGCAGCAGCAAATTCTTTGACCAATCCTGCATTTCCTTTATTGGTTTCCATCAGCATATAACTTGGTCCGGATGAACCACGAGCTTCAAAATTCAGTACTAAACCGACTTCTTTTGCCCACTGATGTTGGGTTACAAAAAGTGCAGCACCATTTAAACCCAATTCTTCAGCATCCGAAAACAATAGTATTATATCATTTTTGTGAGAAGTTTTATTGTATAAAAAAGCACGAACACTCTCCAGTATTGTCGCTACTCCAGATCCAGCATCACTCGCGCCAGGAGAATAGGAATGGGGTGCGCTGTCATAATGTGAAAGTAATAATAAGGCTTTTGAGCTATTTGTACCTTTTATTCTTGCCAGAATGTTTTTTGATTTCACTAGATTTCCCCAGTCGCTAAGCGTGTATCCTTCTTGGATGGATGTTTGTAATCCTAATGCATTTAACTCTTTTTGAAGATAATTTGCTACAGTTTCATGATTTTTAGAACCAACATAATGAGGTTGTTTTGAAATTTCGGCCACTTTTACCAAGGCTCTTTGGGTCGAAAATTCAGTAAGTAATCCTTCATCATCAGAACTTCCTTGCGGCATCATAGTGAAGAAAATCAACGCTAAGATTACGCAGAGAAATAAAGTGGCAAGAATAGAGAAATAGGTCTTTTTCATTTTGGTAGAATTGGGGTTCTAAATATCTTTTTTAACTAACATATAAAAATCATTGTCCAAAACCATATACCCTTGATCGTACAGGAAATAGTAGGTGTTTCCTGTTTTGGTCTGGAGGATATTGGTAAAAAATTCAAAGTCAAATCCCTTACTCATTAGTTTTGATCGTGTAGTTTTAGATTTTCCTTCAATATTCAGTTCAGATAAGATGCGGTAATTTTTGCGCAATTTGTTGTTAATGTTGCGCATGAAATTAGTACTGTCTTTGTTTATTTTATTATTATAGGCGTTACGACAACCATCGCTACAAAATTTTTTATCTTCACGACCTACAATTTTTTCTCCACATTCTAAACAAGTTTTGTTCATGGGTTTATCTTTTTGATGTCGTATAAATCTGTTCTTCGATCCTTAAGAATTCGAACACTTCCGTGCTCGTGAAGCTCTTTTAACAAATTCAAATCTACATCCACAATAAGGGTCATTTCTGTATTTGTTGTTGCTTCTGCTTTGATACCATTACTCGGAAAAGCAAAATCAGAAGGTGTAAATACAGCTGATTGTGCGTATTGAATGTCCATGTTATTCACTTTAGGTAGATTTCCTACGCAACCAGCTATAGCAACATAACATTCATTTTCTATGGCTCTTGCTTGTGCACAATGTTTTACTCGAGTGTAGGCATTTTGAGTGTCTGTGAGGAAGGGTACAAATAAAATATTCATTCCTTCATCGGCCATTAATCTGGATAATTCTGGAAATTCGACATCATAGCAAATCATAATTCCTATTTTACCACAATCGGTATCAAAAGTTTTAATTGTCGAGCCACCGGTCATTCCCCAGTGTTGGACTTCATTTGGTGTAACGTGAATTTTAGAATACATCTCTGAAGTTCCATCTCTTTTACATAAAAAACCAACATTATAAAGCGTTCCATTTTCTAAGTATGGCATACTTCCAGTGATGATGTTGATGTTGTAAGAAATAGCTAGTTCTTGGAAACGTTTTCGGATGGGATCAGAATGTTTGGCTAGTTCACGTATCGCTTCCGCTTCGGATAAATGATTGTAATCTGCCATCAATGGAGCGATGAAGAGTTCCGGGAACAATGCAAAATCACTTCCATATCCAGAAACTACATCAACAAAAAATTCGCATTGTTCAAATAAAGCTTCTAGATTGTTGAGTTGGCGCATTTGCCATTGCACTAAACCTAATCGGATAACACTTTTTTCTAGGTTAATTAATCTAGGACTTTCGTCAAAATAAATATTATTCCATTCTAATAGAACTGCAAATTCTTTTGAGTCAGAATCGCCTTCCAGGTAATTTTTCATTACTCTAATTACGTGAAAGTCATTGCTCAATTGAAAAGAGAGTACAGGATCGTGTAGTTCTTTTCTTTTTACTTTTTCGATGTAACTTTTTGGAGTCAATTCATTTGCATGTTGGCCATAATTTGGAATTCTTCCAGCAAAAACAATTGCTTTCAAGTTCAATTGTTCGCATAATTCTTTCCGAGCATCATACAAACGTCTGCCTAAACGTAGTCCTCTGTAGTTTGGGTGAATGAAAACATCAATTCCGTACAGAACGTCTCCCTTTGTATTATGAGTCGAAAACGAGTAGTTTCCTGTAATATCCGAGTAATTGTGGTTTTTGTCGACTACACTTTCATCAACAATTAATGATAATGCGGAGCCAACTACTTTTCCATCTACTAAAATTACTAATTGTCCTTCTGGGAAAATACTCAGTAACTTTTCTATTTGATGTTCTCTCCAATACGATCCTTCCATTTCTGGATAAGACTCCACCATTGATTTTTTTAACTCTTTATAGTCTTCATATTTCAGATTTCGTAATTCTACTTTATTTATATGAGCTTGCATAACAGATTGTTTTTCATCAAATATAATAATTTATTTCCAATTACAAACGGTTACAAATAGTTACAACCGAAAGTAAATAGTTAGTAACCGAATATTTTTTAGAAGTCATCGCATCTTTGCCATGTTGATTCGAATCGACGTTTTAACAAATAAACTATATACACTAATATCTAAAATTACACGCCATGAAAAACAGAGTACAATTAATCGGAAGAGTAGGTCAAGATCCTGAAGTAAAAACATTAGAAGGAGGTAAAAAACTTGTCACAATTACTATAGCCACAAATGATGTTTACTACAAGGAAAATGGAGATAAGGTTGAACAAACAGAATGGCATCGTGTTACTGCTTGGGGTAAAACTGCGGAGATTATTGAAAAATATGTTACCAAAGGAAAAGAAATTGGAATTGAAGGGAAATTAACCCACAGAAGTTATGATGATAAAAATGGAGAAAAAAGATATGTTACTGACATAGTAGCCAATGAAGTTTTACTTTTAGGAAAATAAGTCTTCTAATGTCCTATTTTAAAAAAAAATGCCTTCTAATAAATTTAGAGGGCATTCCTATTTTTATTAAGAAATTTTTTTTAATAAATCGATCATAGGACAGCGTTTACAGCGTTTCTCTTCTCCTTTTTTAAATTTTTTGCAACATTTAGATTTGCAATTTTCAGCAATCTTAATTTCTTTAAGAATTTTTTTCTTGTCTTTTTTCTTTTCCTTTTTTTCCTTTTCCATTACCTATAGAATT
>CBDUEE010000035.1:0-15744 GCA_965366105.1 uncultured Flavobacterium sp.
ATTTAAAGGACGTTTTGAATTACCATATCTTTTCAAAACTCCTATCGGATTAAAGGCAGAGCTAAATATTTTTAGACAAGATTCCACTTTTCAAAATACAAAAACAGCAATCGACTTAAGTTATTATCTGAATTATAATTCTAGATTGTACGTAGGCTATCATGCAACAGAATCGAGTGACATACAAAATTTAAGCAGTACTTTAATTAGCGATTTTAACAATTCATTTATAACGACCACTTTTGAATATACAAAACCAGAAATCAGTAATCTTATATTTCCAATAAAATCAAAATTTCAAAGTTCAATAGGAATAGGCAAAAGAGAAATTAGTAGTTTTTCTGAAAATTCAAAAAATCAACAATTAATTGTTAATATTCAATGGATTTTTAACATTTATTTAAATAAAAAAAATTCAATATACTTAAACAGTCAAAATAACTACTTGCACAGCAATCGATATATTACAAACGAATTATTTCGTTTTGGTGGATTTAACAGTATTAGAGGTTTTGCTGAAAATAGCCTGCAAGGATACTTCACTACATCTTTACTTACGGAGTATCGCTACATACTTTCACCAAATCTTTACCTACATACCATATTGGATTACAGCGTGTTAAAAAACAAATCAAACATAGATAAAGTCGATATTACTGATAATTTAATTGGAATAGGAATAGGAATGGGAGTGAAAACAAAAAATGGATTGTTAAAATTTGCTATAGCAAATGGCCATGCCAAAAAGCAACAATTTGAAATTTATAACACAATTATACATATTAGTTACAATGTTAAATTTTAATTATTAGCAAAAAATAACAAATTATATATTAGGAAAGTTAACAAATTATTAAGAAGTTTGTGAAACTAATTCAAAATATCATAAAATGAAACTAAAGTTCAATGGATTCTTAGTACTACTATTAGTACTAGTAGCGCAAATTACATTTGCGCAAGAAAGAGTTGTTTCAGGAACTGTTTCCGATAATGCAGGAATGCCCTTACCAGGCGTGAGTGTATTAGTAAAAGGAACTAAATCTGGAACACAAAGTGATTTTGACGGAAAATATTCCATCAAAGCAACATCAAGCCAAGTCTTGATATTTAGCTACATTGGGATGAAATCTCAAGAAGTAGTAGCAGCTTCAACAAACATGAATGTAAAACTGAAAGATGATTCAGTAGTATTAGAAAGTGTTGTAGTAACTGCATTAGGCATTAAAAGAGATAAAAAATCTCTTTGTTATTCAACACAAGAAGTCAAAGGTGAAGATTTAACTAAAGTAAATTCCGGAAAGGTTGCTAATTCTCTCTCCGGTAAAGTGGCAGGTGTTGAAATCCGAAGAAACGGAAACATGGGAGGCTCTACAAACGTAGTAATTCGTGGAGCTAAATCTATTACTGAAAACACCCAAGCTCTTTGGGTAGTTGATGGTATACCATTAAACAATGACAATTCAAACACTGCTGGGCAAAAACAAGGTCGTTCAGGATATGATTACGGTAATGCTGCCTCAGACATCAACCCTGATGATATTGAAACCATTAACGTATTAAAAGGAGCTGCTGCATCAGCGTTGTATGGATCAAGAGCTGGTAATGGAGTAATTATTGTCACTACTAAAAAAGGAAAAAAAGGAAAAGGACTTGGTGTAACAATTAGTTCTGGTATCACAACTGGTAAAGTTGATAAATCTACATTGCCCGAATATCAAAATCAATATGGAGGAGGAGATGGATCAGTCTTTAGTTCTAATGCAGATTTAGGTTCAGGAATATATCCAACAGTAGTTAGTGAAGATGCTTCATGGGGAACTCCTTTTAACCCTTCACAATTAGTTTATAATTGGGATTCATACTATTCCGCATTACCTACTTATGGTAAACCTTCTGCTTGGGTAGCTGCGAAGAATACACCTAATAATTTTTTCAAAAACTCTACTACTTATAACAATAATATAGCGTTAACAGGAGGAAATGAAAATGGAAACTTTAGATTTGCGTACTCAAAATATGACCAAAATGGAATATTGCCGAATAGCAATTTAAAAAAGGATAACTTTAATCTTTCGGCTAGTTACAAATTAAGCAAAAAGACAGAAATTACAGTTACTTCTAATTACATAAAAACAGATGGTTTAGGATTGAATGACACTGGATACAGTGACAACCTTATAGGGAGTTTCAGACAATGGTGGCATACAGATGTTGATGTTAAACAACTAGAACAAGCATACATGTCTACTGGGAGAAACATTACATGGAATCCTAATTCTACAACTGACACTTCTCCATTATATTGGGACAACCCATATTTTGCACGTTACAAAAACTACAACAATTACAATAGAGACCGTTTTTTTGGTAACTTCACACTAAATTCTGAAATAACAAATTGGTTTTCTATAACAGGTAGAGGTGCTGTAGACACATATTCAGAAATTCAAGAAGAGAGACTTGCAGTTGGAACTTCTGCAAATTCTGCAACTTCAAGATATACTAGATATGACAAATCTTTTAGAGAAATAAATCTTGATATACTTCTTAATTTTAAAGCAAAAATTGGATCTAATATTAATTTTAGAGGTTTAATTGGTGGTACAAACAGAAGAAGTCAGGTTCGTTCAATTTTCTCATCTACCAATGGAGGTCTTTTGATACCAGAATTATATGCTCTTTCAAACTCAGTCAGTGCAATAGAAACACCTAGTGAATCATTACAAACTATAGGCGTAAATAGCGTGTATGCTAGTGCTTCTTTTGATTATAAAGACACCTTCTTTATTGAAGGAACTTATAGAACAGACGAATCATCTACACTACCATCTGCAGAAAGCAAGTTTTCATACCCATCAATAACGGGTACTTATATTTTTAGCAAACACATTACTGCACCATGGCTTGACTTCGGAAAAATAAGAGTTAACTACGCTGAAACAGGAAATGACGCACGTTTTGGGGTAATAAAATCAGTATACAGCAAAGGAACTAATTTTGGTAATAACCCTATTTTTTCTAATGAAAACATCTTAAAAAATCCTAATTTAAAAAGCGAAAGGATTATTGGTCAAGAAGCTGGGATAGAATTGCAGTTATTTAAAAAAAGAGTAGGAATTGAAGCTTCTGTATATAAAACGGTTACAAGAGACTTGATTATGGATATTACAACTGGTGCTGATTTTGGCTACACTGGTACAACTATCAATGCAGGAAAACTTCAAAATAAAGGATACGAATTTAGTCTTAGCTTAGTTCCTATAAGAACTAATGATTTTTCGTGGACAACAAAAATAAACTGGAACAAGAATATTAGTGAAGTAATATCATTAGCTGATAACCTACCCCAAGTAGTTATTGGAACTTTTAATCAAGGAACTAGTTTAAATGCAATACCTGGACAATCTCTTGGAGTTATTAAAGGTACAGGTTATGAATATCTAAATGGTGAAAGAGTTGTATTATCTAACGGTAATTATAAAAAAGTAGCTAATTCTATCATAGGAAATGTTGCGCCTGACTGGACAGGTGGTATTAATAACATATTTAACTACAAAAATTTAACTTTGAGTTTCTTAATTGATGTCAAAAAAGGTGGTGACGTATTTTCATTAGATCAGGCATATGGTCAAGCTAGTGGTTTATACGAGAATACCGTAGGAACAAATCATTTAGGAAATCCAATACGTAACACAATTTCAAATGGTGGTGGTCAAATCTTACCTGGTGTACAAGCAGACGGATCAAAAAATACTGTAGTAGCAACAGTAACTACTGCAACTGGCGAATCAAACTTAGGCTACAAATCATTCCCTAATCAATACTTTGTATATGACGCTTCTTATGTAAAACTAAGAGAGGTTTCAGTTTCCTACGTATTGCCTTATAAATTCCTAGAAGGAACTTTCATGAACAATGTAACCTTTACAGCAAATGGTAGTAATTTATGGATAATTCACAAAAACTTACCTTATGCTGATCCTGAAGCTGGATTCTCTTCTGGAAACTTTCAAGGGTTTCAAACAGGTGTAATGCCGACAGTTAGAGAAATTAGTTTTAATGTTAAAGTTCAATTCTAAAAACAAAGAAAAATGAAAAAATTAAAACAAATCACACTGATTGCTTTTCTAGCAATGTCTTTAAATTCATGTGAAAATTTAGAAGATTTAAATACAAATACTAAAGCATACGAAACTGTTGTACCAGAAGCATTAATGACTACTGCACAAGAACAATATGCAATCTTTTTAAACAATGCTAGTGTTAGCAGAAATACTTTTAGATTATACGCCCAACAATGGTCTGCTATAAATTATCCTGATGAATCAAGGTATGATATGGTTGCTCGTAACTTAGGAAATAGTAATTGGGTTTTACTATACAGAGATGTATTAAAAGATTTAACGGATGCAAAAGCTAAAATTGAAGAAAGTTCTGCATTAGGAACTGAAGAAATAGCCGTTAAACAAAATAAACTTGCAATTCTAGAAATACAAATTGTACAAGTATATCAGACTTTGGTTGACCTTTACGGAAATGTTCCTTATAGTGAAGCATTAAACAAAGCGATAATAAATCCAAAATATGATGATGCCTCTACAATTTATAAAGATTTAGCATCTCGTTTAACACTAGCAGTAAGTAAATTAAACACATCTAGTGATAGTTTCGGATCAGCAGATTTGATATATGGTGGTAATACTGCAAAATGGAAAAAATATGGTAATTCAATCCAGATCAGATTGGGAATGCAATTATCAGATGTCGAACCAGTTCTTGCAAAAACATTAGTAGAGACTGCTTATACATCTGGAGCTATGACAAGTAATGCTGATAATGCTATATTCCAGTACACATCAGCATCTCCACATTTTAATCCAAATTATGAGGATTTCAAAAGCAGAAAAGACTTTGCGCCTACAACTTTTATTGTAAACGCATTAAACACACTTAATGACCCAAGAAGAGACTTTTATTTTGATCCTGCTACAAAATTTAGCAGCACCTATTTAGGAGCTCCTTATGGTTTTAAAACTGATGTTCTTACAGTTTCCGCTTTCAATCCGATAATAAAAACTATAAATTTCAAAGGAGATCTTTTTGATTATGCAGAAACTTGTTTTTTACTAGCGGATGCAGCTAATAGAGGTTTTTCTGTTGGAGCAACTGTTAACACTCATTATAATAATGGTATTACAGCTAGCATGAAGTATTGGAACGTTGCAGATTCAGACATAGCTACCTATCTTTTACAACCATCTGTTGCGTTTGCAACAGCAACAGGAAGTAATTCAAAAGAAAGAATAGCTTACCAAATGTGGATTGCTTACTATAATAGAGGTTTTGAAGCATGGACTGCATACAGAAGGTTAGACTATCCTAATCTTGTAGCTCCATCAACAGCTGTACCAGAAGCTAGTGGTAAAGTTCCAGTAAGACTTTTATATTCTCATCTTGCACCGTCAAATAACGGAGCAAATTACAGTGCTGCCGCTACTGCTATAGGGGGTGATAAAATGACAACAAAATTATTCTGGGATAAATTCTAATTAAATTCTAATTTAAATACTTATGAGGCTGTCCGAATACGACAGCCTCTTTTTTATTTATATATTGATATCTAAAGTATTTCTTGAATGTTGTAAATTTAGAATCAAAAAGTACCCAAAAAGATTACTTTGTTTGTTTTTAAAGTAAAAAAGTAGTTTAAATTCGGTGTAAAAGTATTTGCTATCCATTTACAAAAATTGTGGGCAATGGTAATAAATCAAAATTCAGTATTTTCTTTGTTTATTTACGTTAAGATAAATTTTTTAAACTCTTTGTTTTACTTAATAATTTCAAAAAAAGGTTCTGGTTCCACATATCTTTTAGAATAAATTCTCTTTACTAATTCACTTTCTAAATTTTCTCTTGCTTCAGCTTTAAGTTTTTAAAGATTATGATTAATTTCTATTCTCCTATTTTATTGTGTTATAAAAAATTGTCCTCTCAAGACACAACCTTAACAAGTAATTTATTTATTAATAGAGTAATATGGTATGAATCCTTCATTTGTTTGTGATTTTTTAGTGTAGATTTTGGTCATTCTTTGTCGTATTGGGTAAACCTAAAGTCTTGTGCGTGATTACAAAAAAGATTTTGTGCGTGATATAAGTTTTTTCTATATTTATACGTTAACTCGATTCATTACATATTATTCAGAATAAAAACTCAATTTCTTTTTTTCAAGCAATTGATAATTTTCTTCACCTCCGTAATTGGCATAGGCAATAACTTTTTTGATTTTTTTTTGTACGCATTTTTAAAAACTTCAATAAATGCTTTAAATAGTGATGTAATTCCCACAACGTTTTTATATCCATCTGCAGAACAAAGTACAAATACTGCTAATTATACTTCTGGTGTTAACACTTTAGCTCCCAAAACAGATGAAAACAAATCAAAAGTTTGGTGGCAACAGTAAATTAGAAAGTTTCTATTTATAACTATAATATTAAAACCACCAGCCAAAAACTGGTGGTTTTTTTTATATCTTTGCATAATGGAAAAAGAACATCAAATATTTGGGATTAGAGCAATAATTGAAGCCATTCAAGCCGGCGCAACAGTTGATAAAGTTTATATTCAGAAGGAAGCGAGTAGCGAGCTAATGAAAGACTTGATGAAAGTTATGAAGAGAGGAAATATCAACTTTTCATACGTTCCTGTTGAGAAACTAAATAGACTAACACCTAATAATCATCAAGGAGCGGTGGCAACAATCTCTCCTATTTCCTTTTTCGATTTAGAATCATTGATAGAATCTGTACAAGAAAATGGAAAAAAGCCATTATTTTTAATCTTAGATCAAATATCAGACGCTCGTAATTTTGGAGCAATTATCAGAACTGCAGAATGTACTGGTGTAAATGGAATTATTGTTCAGAAAGCAGGTTCTGCACCAGTAAATGGTGATACTGTAAAAACATCTGCTGGAGCAGTATTTAACATTCCTATTTGTAAAGTAGAACATATCAAAGACGCTATTTTCCTTTTACAAGCTAGCGGAATCAAAACTGTTGCTGCAACCGAAAAGACAGATCAAAACATATACGATATTTCGCTAAATGAACCAGTTGCTATTATCATGGGATCCGAAGATAGAGGTGTAAATCCTTCTGTTTTGAAAATTGTCGATGAAAAAGCAAAATTACCAATGTTCGGAACTATAGGCTCTTTAAATGTTTCTGTGGCTTGTGGTGCTTTTTTATATGAAGCAGTAAGACAAAGAAGTTAAGATTTAAGATTAACGAATTTTGATTTTGAAAAAAGTAATGATATAAGAAATAAAATTGTTGATTAACGATTTTTGATTTCAGATTAAAAGACGAATTATAACTCTGGTTTTGATTCGTTTTTTTTGTTCAATACTATAACATAATTTACTGGAACGTTGGTTGTGTAATAAGTAGAAAGGAACTCTACCTCCTCTATTACTGGTAAATTTATAAAATTACCATTTTCATCAAAACGTTGCATGAATTTATCTTCCTGCGCATTGTAATCTGGCTTTTCCCAATCGTATTTGGGCACTTTTTTAAACTCTGGTGTTTGGTATATAAAGGAAAAAACAAAACCTGTTACTAATCCTGCTAAATGTCCTTCCCATGAAATTGACTTTTCACCAAGCATATCAGGAGTTGGGAAAATATACCATACCATTCCTCCATACACAACAATTACTGCAAGTGACAAGGCAATAAGTCTAATATGTTTTGTTTGAATTCCTTTAAAAAAAATAAAACTGAATAATACATAAATTAATCCGCTTGCGCCAATGTGATAATTTTCTCTACCAATACTCCACGTAATCATCCCTGAAAGAAAGATTCCATAAGTGATGACTTGAAAAGATTGTCTAGGATAAAAAAATTGTAAAGCTGCCAAAAGCACCAATAATGGTAGTGAATTATTATATAAGTGTTCTAAATCAGCATGAATAAAAGGACTAAAAATCACGCCTTGTAGACCCGAAAACGACCTTGGATAAATTCCGTGTTGGACAAAGTCAAAATCAAATCGGATTTCTAACCAAAAAATAAACCATAGAAATACCACAAAGAAAAGTGGCAATGCTATTACAGAATTGGTGAATTTAAACTCTTTGTCGTACATGTTTTTTATATGTTGTGTATTGAAATATTAATTTCAAAAATAGAACCAAAGTAAAAGTAATGCTATTTTGTCATCATTAAATTCAGAATGAAGCGATTTAAAAAGCAAAAAACATTAAATTAAAAATGACATGTCTACTTTTATCTTTTGAGAATGATTAAAACTTTATCAAATATTTTTATAATTGTATTTTAGTAATTTTATTCAGAAAAAATATCGATTATAAATTATCACGAATTTTTATTTATACCTAATGTACTAGCCCAGATAGTAGTGTAAATCCTTGGGTGCCGGGGTTCGGCACACAAGATTGTAACGTATAGCTGGAATAGCTCCTGAAAAAACAGTAATTTTGCTAAGTTAAAATTAATTTTTAATTGAAGTTTTACGAATTTAGATTCAAGATTTAAAAAGAATATGGAAGCACCTCTTGCAGAACGCATACGACCACAGAAGTTAGAAGATTATATTAGTCAATCGCATTTAGTTGGCCCTAATGGTTCTTTGACGCAACAAATTGCGAAAGGAATTATCCCATCATTAATTTTTTGGGGACCTCCTGGGACTGGAAAAACTACTTTGGCTCAAATAATTGCGCAGGAATCAAAACGACCTTTCTATATTTTGAGTGCTATTAATTCTGGCGTAAAAGATATTAGAGATGTGATTGAAAAAGCTAAGCAAAGTGGTGGATTGTTTACAGCCAAAAATCCTATTCTGTTTATAGATGAAATTCACCGTTTTAGTAAATCACAACAAGATTCGCTGTTAGCTGCTGTAGAAAAAGGATGGATAACACTTATAGGTGCTACTACTGAAAACCCAAGTTTTGAAGTGATTCCGGCTCTACTTTCGCGTTGTCAGGTTTATGTATTGAATGCTTTTTCCAAAAATGATTTAGAATCATTGTTAGATCGCGCAATGAAAACGGGCACCTATTTATCTGGTAAAAATATTAAACTAAATGAAACAGAGGCTTTATTGCGACTTTCTGGCGGAGATGGACGCAAACTATTAAATATTTTCGAACTTGTCGTAAATGCCTCTAATGAAGACGAGATTTTGATCACTAATGATCGCGTTTTTGCATTGGTACAACAAAATACAGTTTTGTATGACAAGACTGGAGAACAACATTATGACATTGTTTCTGCATTTATAAAGTCAATTCGAGGAAGTGATCCAAATGGAGCAGTTTATTGGCTAGCCAGAATGATTGAAGGCGGTGAAGATGTGAAATTTATTGCCCGAAGAATGTTAATTCTTAGCAGTGAAGATATAGGAAATGCAAACCCTACTGCTTTTATTATGGCCAACAATACTTTTCAAGCTGTTAGCACAATTGGCTATCCTGAAAGCAGAATCATACTGAGTCAATGTGCTGTTTATCTAGCTACATCTGCTAAAAGTAACGCTTCGTATCTAGCTATTGGAACAGCGCAACAATTAGTAAAACAAACGGGAGATTTGCCAGTTCCAATTCATTTGCGCAATGCCCCTACCAAATTAATGAAGGAATTAGGATATGGCGAAGAATATAAATATTCCCATGATTACACTAATAACTTTGCAGATCAGGAATTTTTACCCGAAACGATAAGTAATAATCCCATATATGTTCCCGGAAATAATTCAAGAGAGAATAGCATCCGGGAATTTCTTAAGAACCGCTGGAAAGACAAGTATGGCTATTAGATTGTGATTTTTAATTTTAGGTTGCAGATTTTTGATTCCAAATTTTAAAAATTGTAATAAATACTAAATACTTTTCCTCAAGCACTTTTGACTTTTGACTAAATGCTAAGAACTAAGTGCTAAAACTTAACATTAACTTTCTCAGAAATTAATTGGTCATTTTTATAAAACTCAAAAAACCATTGATTATCTTTTAAAATTAAAGAACCTTGAATAGCATCTTTTATAGCAATAAAAGAATTGTTTTGAGAGGTTTTCATCAACTTCATTACTACTTTTGGTGTGCTATCTATCAGTTGAAATCCTGTAGGAGTTGCTTGCGCATAAAGTAAATTAGGATCGTTTAATGCTATATTTGATTGTATTGTCTCAATAGACGTTACCTGAGATGCTGTAGGTACAATTTCAGTTTGAGGCTTTGCTATTATACCACTATATTTATAATGCAAATCATAAACAGACTGAAACGCTTCGTTAAACGCTTCTAAATAAGCGGTTTGAAAATCTTTCTCTTTACTTTTACCTACATTTGATTTAAAGATAATTTTATCATTACAATCCTTAAATATTATATAAAGCTTTGTTATCAAAAACCCATTTTCTCTCTCGACATTAGCATACAACAAACTACAACGATCATTATATTCTGCCGGAATAGTTTCTTTATTGTAAAAAGAAATAAAACCAGCTTTACCTAAATTAAATTTAGTTAAGGTATTCAATCGATATTGGTTTTCATTTTTTAGAAAATCATATTTTAAAGGAACAATTACTGCTTTGTAATCATTTACAGATTGGCTATAGGAATAACTAGCTAATAGTATTAGTAGGAATAGGAATGATTTTTTCATGATTTATAAATATTTTTTAAGTTCTAATAAATGATTAATTTGTTTGATGTGATTTTCAACAATACTTTTATTTTCATTGAAATAAATAGCATCTAAACCCGCATCTAATGCTCCTTGAACATCTGCATCTAAACTATCTCCAATCATGATACTGTTTTCTTTTTTGGCCTTAGCCAAATCTAACGCATAATCATAAATAATAGGATTTGGCTTTTTTACTCCAGCCATTTCAGAGTTGGTAACGGTCAAAAAATAAGATGCAATTTTTGAGTTATTTAATTTTCTAAATTGAACATCAGCAAAACCGTTGGTTATAATGTGCAAGTTGTATTTAGGCTTTAAATACTCTAAAAGTTCCATTGTACCATCAAAAAGGTGGTTGTATTCGGGTAAAAACTGAATGTAATCATTTGAAATGTCCTCTATTTCCTTATCTGAAATGAAATAATTTATAGCGTCAAATGAATGTTTCAATCTATTATAACGCAATTCTTCATGACTAATTTGATCATATTGATACAACTTCCAACAGGCTTGATTTATTGGAACATATTTTTCAATAAATTCTTTGGTTTCTATTTCAGGATGATTTCTATTGAAAATACCCTCAAAGGTCAACTCTGAATTTTTATCGAAGTCCCAAAGCGTATGGTCTAAGTCAAAAAAAACGTCTTTTATGTGTGTTTGTTTCATTTTATAATTTTAAAATATTCCTTCATCTGCAAAGCTAAAGTAACTGGCTTCAGTTACAATAAGATGATCTAATACTTTTATTTCTAAACTTTCGCCTGCTAATTTCAACTTTTTTGTAATCTGTTTATCGGCATCACTAGGAATCAAGGTCCCTGATGGATGGTTGTGACACAGTATTAAAGCTGTTGCTCCCATTTCGAGTGCCGTTTTAAAAACAATCCGAACATCGACTAAAGTTCCTGTAATGCCTCCTTTACTCAATTGCGATTTCGAAATTACCTTATTTGAATTATTCAAATAAATAATCCAAAACTCTTCGTGTGGTAATTCGCCAATAATAGGCTGCATGATTTCAAAAATAACTTTGCTAGAGGTAACTTTTTTCAATTCTACTGCGTCTTCAGAGCGTCTTCGTCTTCCTAATTCTAAAGCTGCTATAATCGATATCGCCTTTGCTTCGCCAATTCCTTTGAAAGTGATTAACTGTGAAATAGACAGTTTTCCTAAAGCATTCAAATTATTATCGACACTTGCTAAAATCCTTTTACTTAAATCAACCGCTGATTCATTCCTACTCCCCGATCCGATCAAAATAGCGATTAATTCCGCATCACTCAAAACACTTTTGCCTTTCAGCATTAGTTTTTCTCGTGGCTTATCATCTTCGGACCAATTGGTGATAGGAAAAAAGGAATTTTCAGCCATAATATTTATTTTATATTATTTCAATTACTTTTATTTAAGTAACGATTAATTGCTTTACCTCATCAAAATTTAAACCTCCATAATTACCTGAGCTCATCAACAACAAAGCTGAATTCTCCAAATTTTGTTTGAATAAAAAATCCTTAAACGCTATTGGATTAGTGTAAATTATTAAATCCTTACGATTAAAAGCAGTAGCAATTTGATCATAACTTACTTCATCGAGTTGCTTTATTTTTACCGCATCTGGCGAGTAAAAAACAACTGCTTTATCTGCATATTCTAGTGCCCCTTCATATTCTTTTAGAAACTCAGCATTCAAACTACTATAGGTATGCAATTCTAAACAAGCAATTAATGTTCTATTTGGATATTGTTCTTTTACCGCTTTTGTAGTTGCTGCTACTTTGCTAGGTGAATGCGCAAAATCTTTATAAGCAACTTTAGTTTTGCTTTCGGCTATTTTTTCTAAACGTTTGGATGCGCCTTTAAAGCTAGCAATTGCTTCGTAAAAATCAGCTTCATCTACGCCCATATTTTGGCAAATCCATTTGGCTCCAGCCAAATTATTTAAATTATGCGCACCAAAAACCTCAATTGGCATATCCCCTTCTGGAGTTTCCAGTAATGTAATACCATCCTGAACAGCATATTTTGGAGTATGATACGCCATTTTTCTAATTGGATTTGTTGCTGCTTCCGCAACACGTTTTACCTCAGGGTCTTCTTCATTATAAACAAGAATCCCACCATTAGTAATTTTACCAATAAAAATTTCAAACTGCTCTACGTAATTTTCATACGTTGGAAAAACATTAATATGATCCCAAGCAATACCAGAAATTAAAGCAATATTAGGTTGATATAAATGAAATTTTGGTCTTCTATCAATTGGTGATGACAAATATTCGTCTCCTTCTAAAACGATAAAATCATTTTCTTCGGTAAGATGCACCATCGTATCAAAACCTTCTAGTTGCGCACCAACCATATAATCGACTGCAATATCGTGGTAATGCATTACATGCAAAATCATCGACGTAATTGTAGTTTTACCATGAGAGCCACCGATGACTACACGCGTTTTATTTTTCGATTGTTCATACAAAAATTCTGGATAAGAGTAAATTTTCAGTCCTAATTCCTGCGCTTTTAGCAATTCTGGATTGTCCGCTTTGGCATGCATACCAAGAATTACTGCTTCGACATCAGTAGTAATTTTTTCAGGAAACCAGCCTAAAGTTTCAGGTAATATTCCCTTTTTATCTAATCTGGATTTTGATGGTTCAAAAATGGCATCGTCACTTCCTGTAACTTGATATCCTTTATTATGTAAAGCAAGTGCGAGATTGTGCATGGCGCTTCCGCCAATAGCTATAAAATGTGTACGCATTCTAATTATTTGGTTTAAGGTTTTTTATACTCAAGAATCGATTAAAATCTAACTTATTTTTTTTTATCATAAAAGGATTCTAAAATAAATTTTGCTTTTTCAGGTTCTTTCATTTTGTTTTTATACAAACTGGCTAGTTTATAATAACTCTTTTTTGAGCCACTTAGCACAATAGCTCTTTTATATTGTTTTTCAGCCGCTTGATAACGCTTAAAATACTCTTCAATATGTCCTCTTGACAAATACCCATCTACTGCTGAAATCTGCAACAATTCATTAGAATATTTTATAGCTTTTGATTCACTCCCACCAACAAATCCAGGCAACTGAATGTATAATTCGATCAAAGCCCATCGTGCATCAATATGATCTGGGTTTAGGCTGATGGCTCTTTCAAAAGAAGACTTCACTTCATCAATCATTGAGAGCGCTTTAAACTTATTAGATTCTTTAGCTTTCATTCCAATAGCACCCCCATATTTATAATGATAATTGGCTTCTGAAGGCTTCAAGTCTTTGAGTTTTTTATAATATACAATTGCTTTATCCCAAGACTTAGCTTGTCCCGCTATATCTCCTAGATATTCAATGGTTTTTAAATCAGATGGATTGGAATTCAAAACAGATTCAAAAATAGATCGTGCTTGATCATACTTCTCTTCTTTGAAAAGTTGTTCTGCTTTTTCAAAGTTAGATTGTGACCACATCATCACTGGCAAAAATGCAATTAAAAAAATAATCTGTTTCATTGTTCAAAAATAACGAAATTTATAATTGAAATCTGTTTTCATTCAAAAGACTTTTAATACTAAATGCTTCCCTCAAGTAACTTACAAAAAAATCATAAAGCTTTATACTCACAAACCAATTTACGAGAAAAGCATGAAGGCACAAAGTAAATAAAACTTTATGCCTCCATGCCTTTAGATATTATAATGAGTTAATCTTAAACTAATTCATATCTCTAATTTATTTTACAATTGTCATTTCATCAATGATATGCTTAGCTCCAGCGTACTTATCAATTATCCAAAGTACATAACGAATGTCTACACTAATTGTTCGTTGTAATTTTGCATCAAAAATAACATCACCGGCCATTGCTTCAATATTTCCATCAAAAGCAATACCTACTAATTCTCCTTTTCCGTTCAACACAGGCGAACCTGAATTCCCTCCTGTAATATCATTATCAGTTAAGAAATTTACTGGCATATAACCTGCTTTATCGGCATATTGTCCAAAATCTTTTGCTGCATTCAACTCTAATAATCGAGCTGGTAAATCAAATTCTTGGTCTCCTGCTTTATACTTTTTAACCATTCCAGTCATTGTAGTATAATTGTTCACAGTAGCATCATTGCGTTTGTCTGCAGGCAAAGCACGCACTTTTCCGTAAGTTAATCTCAAAGTAGAGTTAGCGTCCGGATATTTTATTGAATTCATTTTAGATTCACGTAAGCCTTCAACTAAATTACGGAATGCAATTGCGAAATCATCATCTGCTTTTAATTGCTCAGGAGTTTTAGCTCTCATTTTTAATGACAACTCATTTGAAACAACATATAATGGATCATTTGTGATGTTTTCTGGTTTTGGATCTTTCATAAAAGCCAAAACACTTTCTTTAGTAGCAAAAATACTTTTGGCCACAGCGTTATTTACATAACCAGTAAAATCACCTTTATTGTCTTGACTTAATTTGGCAATACCTTCAGGAAGTCCATAAGAAGCGCCTTTCGAAGTATATAAATTTAATTGCGCTGCAAAAACATCTTTTTCTAAAGGAGCATAAAATTTACCATAAACGTTTTCAATAAACTGATTTAATTTTGGAAGCATTTCAGTCTTCTTTGCGTCGTTTTCTTTATAAAAAGTAATCAATGAATTTCCTAAATTAGCTGGAACAGCTCCATAAGCAGCAGTTCTCATTAATTGAGATAAATAATTATCATGACTCGATTTTATATTCGTTTGTGCGTAATAATTATTAATGGTAGCGATCACAGTACCATATTTCTCTTTATTTTCTTTTTTGTTTGCCCAAACATTGAATTTAGCTTCTTCTTTTGATTTAGTAACTGCAGTTCCTGCCTTAGTCAAAGCATCAATCATTCCCTGACGGTTTTTCCAGTAATTCGCAGTTGAAGCATATTTAGAAGCATATTCTAATTTAACAGTTTCATCTTTGTCCATGTAAACCTTCATTCTGTCCATTCCAGTTTTGGCACCTTCAACCCACGCTGGATA
>CBDUEE010000036.1:0-15689 GCA_965366105.1 uncultured Flavobacterium sp.
GCTTCCTCCTCACGAATCACATTAGTTACAAACGTTTCTTGCAATTTGATTTCTGGGAAAAATTCACCCATTTGGTTTGCTAAAACAGCAACTAATTGATTGACAAAAGGCTCTTTGATGTCTAAAAATGTAAACCCGTAACGAATAGCACGACGCAATATCCTACGGATTACATATCCTGCACCAGTGTTAGAGGGCAATTGTCCGTCGGCAATTGCAAAAGCTACCGCACGAACGTGATCTACAATGACACGAATGGCAATATTGGTTTTGTTTTGAGATTCTGAAACGTTCAAAACTTCATTTGAAGTATATTTTGCTCCAGTAATTTGTTCTACTTTTTCAATAAGTGGCGTAAAAACGTCTGTGTCATAATTAGAAGTCACTCCTTGTAATGCCATACACAAACGCTCAAATCCCATTCCGGTATCTACGTGTTTAGCTGGAAGTTTTTCTAGAGAACCATCTGCTTTACGGTTGAATTCCATAAATACGTTGTTCCAAATTTCAACCACTTGTGGATGATCATTGTTGACTAAACTTTTTCCAGAAACTGCTGCTTTATCTTCAGCGGTACGTAAATCAACATGAATTTCTGAACAGGGCCCACAAGGTCCTTGATCGCCCATTTCCCAGAAATTATCTTTTTTGTTTCCTAGAATGATTCGGTCTTCATCAATTAACTCCTTCCAGATATCCCAAGCTTCTTGATCGAAAGGTACATTTTCCTCTACATTACCTTCAAAAACTGAAACGTATAAATTTTCTTTAGGAATTTTATACACTTCCGTTAAAAGTTGCCAAGCCCAATTGATTGCTTCTTTTTTAAAATAATCACCAAAAGACCAATTTCCCAACATTTCGAACATCGTATGGTGATAGGTATCAAAACCAACATCCTCCAGGTCATTATGTTTTCCTGAAACACGCAGGCATTTTTGCGTATCGGCAATTCTATTGCTTTTTGGCGTTGCATTCCCTAGAAAATATTCTTTGAACTGTGCCATTCCTGAGTTGTTGAACATCAAGGTTGGATCATCTTTTAGAACGATAGGTGCTGAAGGAACAATTAAATGTCCTTTTGATGCGAAAAAATCTAGAAATTGTTTACGTACGTCTTGTGATTTCATATTTTTATTTTTGGCCACTAAGGCGCTAAGGCACAAAGTAGTTTAATTTATGTGTGATTCCAAATGTACTTTGCCCCAGATAGAAGTAGAAAGCTTTGCTGTTTTTAAAATTTATTTTTTCTTGAGATGGCAGAGCGACCGGAGGAAGCTCCTGCTGGCTCATTAGAAAAAAAGATTTTAAACAGCGAACTTGCAACGGTTAGCTGGATAAGGCACAATAATATATTTATTCTCTAAAAAAGGCTGTTGCAAATGAAACATTTCTTAAATTTGTTCGTCAAACCTTTTTTCAATGTGCAAAAATAGGGTATTTTAAAATATGTCGAAAGTAAAATATTATTACGATTCCGAAAATCTAGCCTACCGAAGAATAAGAACACGGAAAAGAAGAAAAATTGGTGTTATTATCTTGTTTTTAGTGGCTTCGTCGTTGTTTGGATTATTAAGTTTTATCATTTTGCTAAACACACCTTATTTTGAAACACCAAAAGATCGATTATTAGCCAGAGAAATTGAAAACCTGAAGATAAATTATGCCATTTTAAATAAAAAAATGGATGAGGCAAATGGTGTTGTTGATGCTATTGAAGAAAGAGACAATAATGTGTACCGTGCTTATTTTAATAAAACTGCCATTCCAGATTCGATCAGAAAAGTGGGTTTGCCCGGCATAAACAGATATAAAAAATTAGAAGGTTATGACAATTCAGAATTGGTAATGAATACCACAAAAAGGATTGATGTACTGAACAAAGAATTAGTAATTCAGTCGAGGTCATTAGATGAGATTTTGAAATTGGCTGCAGCCAAAAACGATTTTTTATCAGCCATTCCTGCCATACAGCCAGTACGTAATGAAAACTTAAAACATTTGGCCTCTGGTTTTGGATACCGAACAGATCCATTTACTAAAGTGAGAAAAATGCATGAAGGCATGGATTTTTCAGCCAAAACGGGAACTCCAATTTATGCAACAGGCGACGGAATAATTGCTAGAGCAGACAACAATGCTTCTGGTTATGGTAATCATATCGTTATTCGGCATGGATTTGGATACGAAACTTTATATGCACATTTAAGCAAGTACAATGCTCGTACAGGACAACACGTGAATCGTGGAGATATTATTGGATATGTAGGAAGCACTGGCAGATCTGAAGCGCCTCATTTACATTATGAAGTACACAAAGATGGGAAAGTCGTCAATCCGCTTAATTTTTATTACGGAAATATATCGGCAGTCGAATATGTTGCTATAGCGCATCTAGCTAATCAGGAAAATCAATCGCTCGATTAAAACTTAAAAGAATTGTAATTTATAATGTATCACAAATATGCACATTGAACTTTCGAAAGACAAAAGATATTACAGCATAGGAGAAGTGGCAAAAGCTTTTGATGTTAACGCCTCATTAATTCGTTTTTGGGACAGTGAATTTGACATTCTAAAACCTAAAAAAAATGCTAAAGGAAATCGAATGTTCACTCCTGAAGACATTACCAATTTACAATTAATCTATCACCTCGTAAAAGAAAGAGGCTTTACTCTTGAAGGTGCCAAAACCCATTTGAAGGAAGCTCAAAAGAAAACATTAGATAAGTTTGATATTATTAGAAAACTCGAAACTATACGAACACAATTAACCAATATAAAAAACGAACTTTAGATTTTTAAAAACAAAAAAAATAAACACTAAACTTAAATTAAATAAACATGAAAAGATTTTTGCCTTGGATTATTGGAGCAGTAGTAATTTTTGGAATTTACAGCTGGGTTAAAGGAATTAACAATACAGCGGTAACTTTAAATCAAACCGTAGAACAATCTTGGGGAGACGTTCAAACGGCATACCAAAGAAGAAATGACCTTATTGGAAATTTAGTAAATACGGTAAAAGGTGCTGCTGAATTTGAAAAAGGAACTTTGACTGCTGTAATTGAAGCACGTGCTAAAGCAACTCAAGTAACAGTTGATCCCGCTAATATTACACCTGAACAATTAGCCGAATTCAATAAAGCGCAAAGCGGCGTAAGCAGTTCATTATCTAGATTATTAGTGACTGTAGAGCAATATCCTGATTTAAAAGCCAATGCTAATTTCTTGAAATTGCAAGATGAGTTGGCTAGTACAGAAAATCAGATTTTAACGGCAAGAACTCGTTTTAATGAAGCAGTTAAACCTTACAATACGCATATTAAAACTTTCCCAAATAGTATGTTTGCAGGAATGTTTGGATTTAAAGAAAAAGCTTATTTTAATGCTGTTGAAGGTGCAGATAAACCAGTAGAAGTAAAATTCTAAATAACTAATTTCAGATTTTTAATTAACGCTTTTTGATTTTAGAAATAGTATTCTAAAATCATAAAGCGTTAATCTTCATTCAAAAATTTTTCCCATGTCAAAAGTAGAAGATTTTTTAACCGCAGAAGAAGAACAAGAAATTGTTGCAGCTATTGGTACGGCTGAAAAAAACACTTCTGGTGAAATTAGAGTTCACATAGAGAAAACAACATCATTAGATGCGTATGACCGCGCTTTAGAAGTTTTTAATCATCTTAAGATGGATCAAACTGAACTTCAAAATGGAGTTTTAATTTATGTAGCCGTAAAAGACCGCAATTTTGTAATTTGTGGCGATAAAGGAATTAATGACGTAGTAAAAGATGATTTTTGGAATTCTACGCGAGATGCAATTGTTGCTCATTTTAAAAATGGAGATTTCAAGCAAGGTTTAATTGCAGGCATTATTAGTGCGGGAGAACAATTGAAACAGTATTTCCCTTACTTAGAAGGCGATACAAATGAATTATCAAACGAAATATCAAAAGGATAATGGTATTACATAAAAAGAGTTCACTAATTTATTTGAAGCTATTTATTTGTTTATTAATAACACAAATTAGCTTTGCACAATTTACCATTCCTGAAAAACCCAGTTTACAAACTTCAGTTTACGATTATGCCAATGTGCTAAGTGCAACAGAAAAAGCACAATTAGAACAAAAGTTAATCCAATATTCTGACTCGACTACAACTCAGATTGTGGTCATTACCATTGAAAGTTTAAAAGGAGAAGATGTAAGCCAACTAGCAACCAAATGGGGGCAAACTTGGGGAATTGGTGGAACGGAAAAAGACGATAATGGAGTTATTGTTTTATTAGCTAAAGCCGAAAAAAAGATAGCAATAAATCCAGGTTATGGATTAGAGGATCGATTAACAGCGGGGATTGGAGGAGAAATTATTAGAAATATTATTATCCCTGAATTTAGAGCTGGCAGTTTCTACAATGGTTTAGACAAAGGTACCGATGCTCTAATTGATGTTTTTAAAGGAAAATATAAAGGGGAACGAAAGAAAGCAAAACAAAAAAATGACTTTCCTGTACTGCCATTTATAATTATTGTAATAGTTATATTGGTTCTATTATCAAGAAACAAAGGTGGCGGTGGTGGCAACTCTGGAAACAGTGGTGGCGGCGGCCCAAGCTTATTAGATGCTATTATTTTAAGTAGCCTTGGTAGAAGTGGCGGAGGCGGCTTTGGTGGTTCTTCGGGAGGTGGTTTCGGAGGCGGCGGAGGCGGCTTCGGTGGCGGATTTGGCGGCGGAGGTTTCTCTGGCGGTGGATCTAGCGGAGGCTGGTAAAATATATTTTTAAATAAAAAAACGCTACAGATCTGTAGCGTTTTTTTTTACATGACCATTGATTATCTTCAAAAAATACAAACCTATTATTAGGATAGCAAAGTAATATGAAAATAGTATTTTTCTCACCGTAATTATTTTAAAAATTAATTTTATATTTGAAAAATTAATTTTAACTACTGATAATGAAAAATATACAGATAAAAGGCTGCTTTTTTTTACTACTCTTAATTTATAGCACAAATAGCTATTGTCAATTTAGTGGTTGGAAAGAAAAAGCTTTAGAATTAGGAACATCTATTGGTGCAAAAAAACTTGGTCTAGATGAAGTCTTAAAAAAACCTGCCGCAATTACCACTTCTTTTGAAGATGTAAATCAAAGCGGATCTAAATTTCCTGATTTAATAGTTGTGAAAAACGTACAACCTTTGTACTTACTCCCTAAAGCAACAAATGGTGGTTTTATACTTTGCGAAGGATTTTTTGAGATGACAAATAAAAGTTATTGTCTCCATGCAGGAACCTTTCAACCTTCAAAAGGAGATGGTTATATGTACGCTCCCATTTTAGGACCGAAAAAAGACATTATAACTTCTATCCTGAAAAATGCAGAAAAACATCCTGAGATTAATCAAAATGACATTCAGGTTCTTTTATGGACAATTATAGCTAGGACACGTTTTTCAGATTATAGTGGCCAGGTAAAACTAACTGCGATTGCTTTATTAAGTCCAATAGAACTTACCCATCTTGAAGGTGGAATGCTGGGGATTTTACCAGCAAGCTTGATGAACAAAGCAAAATCTAAAATTCCAGACGGTGTACAAAATATTTTTGAAGCAGAAAATAAAATTCGACAATTGGTAGCTTCTGGAAATTATACGTATGCCGACATGGAAAAATATGCAATTATTGCTGGAATGGCTCCAGTAAGAAGTGATGTACCTAGCGGAATATGGTCTTTGCATCCCGATGGCTATTACATTCGCTATTTCCCTTCTGGATATTCAAAAACGAAAGTGCAAATTTATGTTCCTAAGGAAATTATCGCCTCTGGTAAATTCGTGATATACGATGCTACGAATGACATTGCTTGTCCTGCCAATGCTGGATCACAACGATTGGCTCAAACAAATGAACCTTTAGATCCAAACTATTCTATTAAAATAAAAATTAATTGTAAATAATATAATAGTGACTAATATCCATAAAAAAGTCCCGATACAATCGGGACTTTTCCATTTTATAAAATTGATTATCATACAGAAAGTATACGTATTCTAGTGAAAAATCATTCTATTACTTCCTGAAGGTTTTTCTTTCATACCAAACTTATTCAGTTTATACGTTAATGAAAACATTACATATCTCTTTAAAACTGTATTTTCTTCATCACGAATATTGGTTGGTGAAATAGTTCTGGTGGCACTTTGATTCTGATTTAATAAATCATAGACTTTTACTTTAGCGGTCATTTTTTTATCGAAAAAACTGTATGCTAAACTGGTATTCCATAAATAAAAATCCTTCTTAAAGCCATCTGCAATATTAGAGTTATAGGTATATCCAAAATCATTACCAAAAACCCAGTTTTTAGGCCAATAATTAGTCGTTTGTATATTAAAACGATGAATAACACTTGAGGCACCGTTTATCCTATAATTCGTATATTTTGAATCATTGTAGGTAAAGTTATAAGTTGGATTTATGGTTAGTAACTCCCCATATTCATAAGTGAAATTGGCTTTCGGATTCAACCTTAATGTATTTGCTTCAAACATTTGACCATTAATAAAACCTTTAGACATACCAAAATTACCATTGAAACCAACTCCATATTTAAAATTGTGAGCTTCTTTTTTTATTGATTTATTCCAATTAGCTCCAAACCATCCTGAATAGGTTCCAGAAACATTCTCAAAAGTAGTCCTATTTTTTATGCTACTATCGTAAAGCACAGAAGAAACTACTTGATTATCATATAAATTACCACCAATATAAATAGAATAACCCGAGCGCGTGGCATAATCAAAATTACGGAAGCTAAAATAACCCCATTGATTGCTACTTGGTTTTAAATTAACATTTCCTACCATAGTACTCAAAGGATTCGATAAGTCTTCTACAGGCAAAACTTGATTTGCATCGGGAAAATCAATATCATAACTATAATTCAAATAGATTGATTTTGATTTAGTAAAACGATATCCAACTCGTGCATTCGCGTACGGCAAGACATAATTTTTAGTCAGACTAGTAGGCAAGCCAAGATAAAACGAATGGTTGTCAAATTGCGAGATCGAAGATCCTACAGTAGCACTTACGTCATATTTTTTCTTATTCAGCGAAAACCCTGCTTGAGGACGAAAGGTTTTTGTAGAAGATGTTAAATAGTTGGTTAATTCTGGATTCAAATCAGAATAAGATTGAGAACCCGCGTTAAAATCGAATGTATTTCTATCTTGAGATTTGAATTCCTTATTATAATTTAGACCAAATTTCACATTTAAAGAATCCGTAATTGGCTCGGAATATTCTACTTCTGCAACATATTTATCAATTAGATCCCTATTTTTCCTGACCTGATCTCGCACTATGTCAGGATTACCACCTTGATAAAATACGGTATTGCTTTTATTTAGAGAGTTTAATTCCTCTTTTGAATTATCGTTATCAAATGAAACACTTAAAAAACGACCTTTACGTTTGAATCTTTTGTTGAAATTAATAGCATTACTAAAACCGCCTCTATCACTGTCATCAAAAACTTGTGACTTACTATCATTTACAAGTTGCCCTCCATCATTAAATGATTTTTCAAAAGAATCATTGGTGAATTTTGAATTTGACTTCGTGAATTTTGGCCCAACGAAAATAGTTGTTGTAGAATCTATTTTATATTCTAATTGAAAACTTAAATTATGTCCAAAATTTTCACCATTTGTAATCGCTTCCGATTCTCTATTAATATTTCCAGTAGGTAAAAATGTTATTGTTTTACTTCTGTTCACATTATTTGAGTTAGAATTAGAGAAAAAATAATTTCCACTAGTTTCTAAATCTTTAACCAATTCATCCGCATAATTTACTCCTAACATATTAGAACGGGTAATTCCTTTACCAACACCAAACCGATTTCCGTTTACCGTAAAAGCGCCACCCTCTGAGTTATAGGACATAGAACTATTCCTTCCTCCGCCCATGTTATCAAAAATTTCATCCATGGAAAAACCCGTAGAATTAATATTATTAGATGAAGCCAATACACTTATTTTTCTTTTGCCTTTAAAATAATTTATTAAAGCACTACTCTCGTAACGGTCATCGGTACCGTAACCTCCCATAAATCTACCAAAGAAACCTTTGTTTTTCTTCTCATCAATGGTTAAATTAATACTGGCGTTATTAGAAGTCGAAGCTTCCTTGCTCAATTCCTCTTTCTTGGTTTTTGTATCTGTAATTTGGACTTTATTGATAATATCCGATGGTAAACTCTGCAATGCAATTTTACCATCTTTATCGAAAAAAGGCTTACCGTTTACTAAAATCTGATTTACATCTTTACCGTTTACGGTTATTTTACCATCAGTCCCTACTTCTACTCCTGGTAATTGTTTGAGTAATGTTTCTACATTCGCATCCGGACGAACCTTAAATGAAGAAGCATTAAATTCTAATGTATCTTTTTTTATTCGAATAGGTGGCGCATCATTTTTCACCAACACTTCATTCAAATTATTAGCATTTTCGATTAATGACAAAACTCCAAAATCTTTGCTTTCAGAAATTGATGGCATTTCTTTCTTAAGGGTTTCGTAACCCAAATAAGAAATTTTTAAAAAGAAAGGCTTGTTGATTTTTTTGGTATCCATTTTAAAGAAACCATTTTTATCTGATATCGTATAATCAATAACAGTGGAGTCTTTAACCGCAGTTAGGAACACCGTAGCAGCCTCGATAGGGATTTGACTGCTTTTATCTAGGATTTTACCCTTGATAATAATATTGTTTTGCGCAAATGACGCAACGCTTAAAAATAAAGACAAAATAAGTAAGTACTTTTTTCTCATAAATAAAAAATTCGCTGTTAATGATTTCAAAATCAACAGCGAATTAAGTTCTTTATAGCTTAAAAATGTAATTTCTTACATAAAGTTTAACATTTATTTTTCTCTAATGTAAATATCAATTAGAACTCCAGAAAAGTCCCAGTTTTCTCTAATCTTGTTTTAAGGTAATGCTAGTTTCATTGCTCTGGAGTGGAGTTTAATACTGCTCATTAAACTAATTTCGGAATAGGCATATAGAAAACGTACGGTGTTCAAAATCTCATTGTAATTGATTTTTGTTAGCTTTGTAAAGTACGGTATCAAAATCAAGTTTTTAAATTTAAAAAAAAGCTATATTTGATTTTTAATATAGTTTAATCTACTTTCATTTTCTATAATAGCTAATTCATCCTAATGCTTTCACACAAAACCAAATATGCTCTCAAGGCACTTCTTTATCTAGCACAGCAAGATGAGAACCATATTTCGCGCACTGTTGAAATTGCAGAAGAAGCATCAATACCTAAAAAATTTCTAGAGCAAATTCTTTTAGATCTAAAAAGAGGTCATTTTGTAGGCAGTAAACAAGGAAAATATGGTGGATATTATCTTTTAAAAAACAAAGAAACAATAACATTGGCAGATATTCATCGTTTATTTGATGGTGCAATTGCTTTACTTCCTTGCGCCTCTTTAAATTTTTATGAGCCCTGCTCCGATTGCAAAACGGAGTCAGAATGTAACCTGCGACACGGCTTAATGATAATTAGAGACGAAACTTTAAAAGCGATGCAAGGCATTACAATAGCTTCATTAGTAAAAAAATAAAAAAATATTTTTAAACTCTACTAACTTGATAGAATTAGTAATACATTTGTGCCAGGTTTACAAGATGATTAACTATTCAATTTAGAAAAATGCAAACAAATCAGACCAAAACTATTGGTGAACAAGAAAAAAGTAGGCTAACTTATTTTAAAATCTTTCAGAAAGAAAAGGCAGAAATGTGTTGTATGTATAGGTAATAAATAAAAAACGAATTTAAACTCTACTACTTACATATAACATATAACATAATGAAAACTGTACCTATAAAAAATTTATTTACTCTTGTACTATTATTTATTTCTTCAATATCATTTGCTCAAAGCCTACTAAAAGGAACTATAAAAGACAATCTGAACAATCCGTTACTCGGAGCCTCTATCACGATAAAAGGAACCGTATATCATACACTATCCGATGTGGAAGGAAATTTCACTATCGATACATATCAAGAACTTCCCCTTATAATCCTGGTACAATATGTTGGCTACAGCACTTTAGAAATAAAAATCAGTCAACTCTCTGCAGATCTTTTAGTGATAAATTTACTCCCTGAAAATGAAAATGCTTTAGTTGAGGTAGTTGTTTCCTCTAGAAGAAGAATAGAACGAGCGCAAGATATCCCGATTGCCGTATCCGTAATAAGTGGTAAACAAGCGGACCAAGCAGGAGCTTTTAACGTAAATCGCATCAAAGAATTGGTCCCGTCTGTACAACTCTATTCGTCAAACCCTAGAAATACTGGAATTAATATCCGAAGTCTTGGTTCGCCTTATGGACTTACAAATGATGGAATTGATCCTGGCGTAGGATTTTATGTTGATGGTGTTTATTATGCCCGTCCAGCAGCAACAACATTAGATTTTATTGATGTGGAACAAATTGAGATTTTGCGAGGGCCACAAGGAACATTATTTGGTAAAAACACCACTGCTGGAGCATTTAATATTACCTCAAAAAAACCAAGCTTCACATCGGGCGCAAACTTTGAATTGAGTTATGGTAATTACAATTTTCTACAAGCCAAAGCATCCATTACTGGAGCGATAACCAAAACAATTGCTGGAAGAATCTCTTTTTCAGGTACGCAAAGAGATGGACTTATTGAAAATATTGTAACAGGGCGAGCTACAAACACGTTGAACAATCAAGGTTTTAAAGGACAACTACTTTTTATTCCAACTGATAATACTGAAATTACAATTGGAGCAGATCTTACTAAACAACGTCCTGACGGTTATGCTCAAGTTATTGCTGGTGTTGCACCAACAAAAAGAGCAGATTATCGCCAGTTTAATGCTATAATTGGTGATTTAAACTATCAACTTCCTAGCCTAAATGCTTTTGATCGCAAGATAGATCATGATACTCCTTGGCGTTCCGGTCAAGATTTAGGTGGTACTTCATTAAATATAAATACCAAAATTGGAGAAGGAACACTTACCGCAACAACTGCTTGGCGTTTCTGGACATGGGATCCATCGAATGACAGAGATTTTACAGGTTTACAAGTATTGGCAAAATCACAAAACCCATCCAGACAAACGCAATTGACCCAAGAACTACGATACGCTGGTAAACTTCGTTTTAATGTAAATGTTGTTGCAGGTTTCTTCTTTATTGACCAACAAGTTAAAACCAAAGGAATCGAAGAGTCTGGAAACGCACAATGGAGATTCGCACAAAGTACTATAAACACAGCATTATGGCAAACACCTGGCCTTTTAGAAGGATACGGAATAAAAACGAATGCCAACATTCATTCGATTAGTACCGCTGTTTTTGGTCAACTGGATTGGGAAATCTCAGATCGTTTGCATCTTTTACCAGGATTACGCTATAATTTTGACAAGAAAGATGCCGATTACAGTAGAACAACTTACGGCGGATTGCAAACTGCTGATCCAGCGTTGCTAGCCTTACAAAAATTGGTGTATTCAAACCAAGCTTTTAAATCTGCTACAGATGATACTGACTTTTCAGGAAATATTACTGCAACCTATAAAATTTCAGAGAAGGTCAATACTTATGCTACTTACGCTAAAAGTTACAAACCTGTAGGTGTAAATGTGGCAGGATTACCTTCAATTGCGGGACAGCCCCTACTTGAATTAGCGGTAATTAAGCCCGAAGAGGTTAACCATTATGAAATAGGAATTAAAACGTCACCTTTTACCAACTCTATTGTAAATATATCCTTGTTTAATACAGACATTAATGACTATCAGACCAATGTTCAAGCAGCTGAATTAGGAGTAAATCGCGGTTATCTAGCCAATGCAGATAAAGTACGTGTAAAGGGAGCTGAACTAGATGCTAGTTTTTTAATTAACAAACACATCTCTATCAACGGAGCGCTGACGTACACTGATGCTAAATATGTAACCTTTACAAATGCACCACTTCCATTAGAAGAAACAGGCTCTGCAGTAGCCTTTAAGGATGTTTCAGGAACTGATTTACCTGGTGCTTCAAAATGGGCAGGAACATTAGGAGGAGAATTTTCAAACCAAGCGCAATTCTTTGGAAATACTGGGAAAGTTTTCCTTGCCATTGATTCTTATGGTCGCTCTGAATTTTCATCAAGCCCTTCTGCCTCCAAATATTTAGTAGTTCCCGGATATGCTATTTTTAATGCTCGTTTAGGTTTCCGTGCGTCTCAAGGTTTATCTGTTCATGTTTGGGGTCGAAACCTGTTGAACAAAGATTATTATGAACAACTATTACCCGCAGGAGGAAACGCAGGACAATATGCAGCCGTATTAGGAGACCAAAGAACATACGGAATAACACTCAAATATTCGTTGTAACCATTGCATTACACAAATATTAAAGTAGAACACAAAAAAAAAGCGGTTGTCAATGACAACCGCTTTTTTTTATTTCTCTCTAATGTAAATATCAATTGGAACTCCAGAAAAGTCCCAGTTTTCTCTAATTTTATTTTCAAGATAACGTTTGTAAGGCTCTTTTACATATTGTGGCATGTTAGCAAAAAACACAAACTGAGGTGTTGGTGTTGGCAATTGCATACAATATTTAATTTTCACGTATTTACCTTTAGTTGCTGGCGGCGGGTAGGCTTCAATTACTTTCAACATAAACTCATTGAATTTTGAAGTTGCAATACGCTGTTGTCTATTTTCATAGACTTTTACCGTAGCTTCAAGTGCTTTCAATAAACGTTGTTTTGTTAAAGCAGAAACAAAAAGAATAGGGACATCCGTAAATGGCATTAACTCTTCTCTAATTTTATCTTCGTAATCACGAGTAGACATCGTTTCTTTTTCAACTAAATCCCATTTATTTACAAGAATTACAACTCCTTTTCTGTTCTTTTCAGCCAACCAGAAAATACTTTGATCTTGACCTTCAAAACCACGAGTAGCGTCAATAATCAAGATACAAATATCGGCATGCTCAATCGCACGAACGGAACGCATCACCGAATAAAACTCCAAATCTTCCTTAACTTTAGCTTTACGACGAATTCCTGCAGTATCTACCAAGTTAAATTCAAAACCAAAACGGTCAAATTTTGTATCTATAGAATCACGAGTTGTACCCGCAATATCAGTAACAATATATCGATCTTTACCTATTAAGGCATTGATAAAACTAGATTTTCCAGCATTAGGACGACCTACAACTGCAAAACGTGGCAAAACCACTTCTTCTTGTGTTGGTTCCGGTTTTATAGGAAAAGCATCAATCAATGCGTCTAATAAATCTCCAGTTCCACTTCCAGAAATACTCGCAAAAGTATAATACTCACCTAAACCAAGGTTATAAAACTCAATGGCATCTTTCTCACGCATCGAATTATCTACCTTATTCACAGCAAGTAAAACCGGTTTTGTAACTTTACGCAGTAATCTAGCAACAGCATCATCCATAGGAGTAATACCTTCTTCTACATCCACCACAAATATAATTACATCGGCTTCGTCAATAGCTAATTCTACTTGTTTACGGATTTCTCCTTCAAAAACGTCATCAGAACCACGCACATATCCACCAGTATCAATCACAGAAAACTCTTTTCCGTTCCACTCGCTTTTACCATAGTTTCTATCTCTGGTAACTCCAGAAACTGAATCTACAATAGCTTCTCTTCTTTGTATCAGCCTGTTAAAAAGGGTTGATTTCCCTACATTAGGTCTTCCTACTATCGCAACAATGTTATTCATAAGTATTTATTCAAATATTTTGCAAAGGTAGTGTTAAATAGATTCACTATCAATTTTTTTGATATATTAGCGTTGCCTAACCAATTTTACTTATATGGAGACTAATAATGAACTGCGACTTCGCTTACGATTTTATAAAGATGTGATGATAAACACAACTGTATTAAGTAAAAAATTCGCAGATTTTGCAAAATCAAACCCTGTAGATTATGCAGTAAAAACTAGAGGAACTCATATTTGGATTAATATAAAAGGACAAAAGAAATCCTATTATTCTCCTCACTTACATCTTGAACTAGAAGCTAAAAACGAAAATGAAACTCATATTAGAGGTCTTTTTGGTCCTGATCCTACTTTATGGACTTTTTTTATGTTTCTTCACTTTATAATTGCCGGGGTGTTTTTAATTTTCAGTGGTATCGCCTACTCCAACTCTGTTCTTAAAAAAAGTTATACTTTCGACATAGTAATACTTGTTCTTATGACTTTATCCTGGTTTTTACTTTATTTCATCGCAAAACAAATCCGAAGCAACGGAAACGATCAAACACATGAACTTGAAAAAGTATTCTTAGAAATAATAGAATCATAATTAGTAGTAGCTATTCCAGCACTCCATTGCAGGAGCTTCCTTTGGTCGCTCTGCAACCGCAGCAACAACAACTTTTTTTCACTGCGGGGTTTCCATTTCGATCTAGGCTAAAAAAAATCAGCATTAGAAATAAATTCCAATCCTGATTTTAATATATTTTGTAGCTAACTACTTTTTAACTGATCATTAAAAAACGGAACACTATTTTACTGATTGTAACCAAATCGCTTTAACATATTAGCGTTACTTCTCCAGTTTTTGTTTACTTTCACGTATAATTCAATATGTATTTGCTTTCCAAAGAATTTCTCTAAATCAGCACGAGCTTCCATTCCTACTTTTTTCAGCGCCGCTCCTTTATGACCAATAATAATTCCTTTTTGAGTATCTCTTTCAACCATGATCAAAGAACGGATTCTAATAATATCATCCGTTTCACCAAATTCTTCGGTCACAATTTCAACAGCATAAGGAATTTCTTTGCTGTAATTCAATAAGATTTTCTCACGAATCGTTTCATTAACAAAAAAACGTTCTGGCTTATCAGTCAATTGATCTTTTGGATAATAGGCTGGTGATTCTGGCAACAATTCTATTATTCTTCCAAAAACTTCAGGAACATTAAAGTTCTGCAAAGCAGATATTGGAAAAATCTCCGCATTAGGAACCTTAGCCGTCCAGAAAGCCACTTGTTCTTCCAATTGCTCTTGATTGGAATTATCAATTTTATTTAATAGTAACAATACAGGAATTGTAGCGTGAATGATCTTATTGAAAAAAGCTTCATCTTTTAAATCTTGCTCACCAATTTCGACCATATAAATCAATATATCAGCATCTTCAAAGGCAGACTTCACGAAATTCATCATTGAGGCTTGCATCTCATAAGCCGGTTTGATGATTCCAGGAGTATCCGAAAGGATCAACTGAAAGTCTTCACCATTTACAATTCCTAAAATTCTATGACGAGTTGTTTGTGCTTTAGAAGTAATGATAGACAATCTTTCTCCTACGAAAGCATTCATTAATGTGGACTTCCCGACGTTTGGATTTCCTATGATATTTACAAAACCTGCTTTATGTGACATTTTAATATAATTTGTTTTGCAAAGGTAGTTATATCAAGTCAATAGATAAAATAAAACATTTTTTTAAATTTATGTTTGGGTTTGTTAAATTTAGTTGTACATTTGCACTCACAAATCGCGGGATAGAGCAGTAGGCAGCTCGTCGGGCTCATAACCCGAAGGTCACAGG
>CBDUEE010000037.1:0-15676 GCA_965366105.1 uncultured Flavobacterium sp.
AAATAGGTGAGATATCCTATTTCGCAGGCCGTTTTTTCAAAGAAGTATTCAAACGACCTTTTGAATTTAAAGAGTTTTTACGGCAATGTTATTATATGGGTAATCGTTCCCTACTTCTGGTTGCAGTTACAGGCTTTATCATAGGTTTGGTATTTGATCTACAATCCCGACCTACTTTAGAACAGTTTGGAGCAGTGTCTTGGATACCTTCCATGGTGAGTATTTCTATAATTAGGGAAATTGGTCCAATTATAACAGCTTTAGTTTGTGCCGGTAGAATTGGCTCTGGAATTGGTGCTGAATTGGGATCAATGCGAGTTACAGAACAAATTGATGCCATGGAAGTTTCAGGAACAAACCCTTTTAAGTATCTTGTTGTAACCCGAATTCTTGCTACGACACTTATGCTCCCAGTTTTAGTTTTTTTTGGTGATGCAGTAGCTATTTTTGGATCTTATTTAGTAGAGAGTATGAAAGGAAATGTCTCTTTCTTGTTGTATTTCAATCAAGTTTTTAACGCCTCAGAGTTTAGTGATTTAATACCCGCAACAATTAAGTCTTTCTTTTTTGGTTTCGCCATAGGTTTAGTAGGCTGTTTCAAAGGTTATAATTGCAAAAAAGGTACTGCTGGCGTAGGAGTTGCAGCAAACTCCGCAGTTGTTTTTACATCTATGTTGCTTTTTATAATTGATTTTATTGCTGTTTTTATAACTAATATTTTTTATGATTTATAACGTATTATGAATACAAAATCCGCAAATACAGAACCAATTATTGTAGTGAAAGACGTGATGAAAAGCTATGGAGATAATCGCGTATTGAATAATTTTAATCTGGTTTTGAATGAAGGTGAAAACCTTATAATCATGGGTAAATCTGGATCAGGAAAGTCTGTATTGATAAAATGTATTATTGGATTAGAAAAGCCCGATAGCGGAACTATTACAGTAATGGGGAAAAAAATCAATGAATTAGACAGAACAAAACTAGACGAATTACGAACAGAAATTGGGTTTCTATTTCAAGGAAGTGCGCTCTATGATTCCATGACAGTTAGAGAAAATTTAGAATTTCCTCTAAGGCGACATACTAAAAAATTTGGCATTATTAAAGACACAACACCATTAGTTCAGCAAGCATTAGAGAACGTAGGTTTGGCACAGACTATGAACTTAATGCCAGACGAACTTTCAGGAGGAATGAAACGCAGAATAGCATTAGCTAGAACCTTAATTCTAGAACCAAAAGTTATTCTTTATGATGAGCCAACCACTGGATTAGATCCAATAACAGCAAAGGACATATTGATTTTAATGAAATCGATTCAAGAAAAATACAACACTTCATCCATCATAATTACACATGATGTAGATTGTGCCAGAGTGATTTCGAATAGAATGATTTTATTAGTAGACGGAATTAATTACGCCGAAGGAACTTTTGAAGAATTATCTGCTTCTAAAGATCCTAAAGTACAAGCATTTTTTAAATAAATACAAAATGGAAAAAACAAAATCACAAAAAATACGGCTTGGACTCTTTGTAATAACTGGCTTATTCATTTTTGTAATAGCCATTTATTTTATTGGAGACAAACAAAAAATGTTTGGACAAACAAATCATTTAAAAGCAGTTTTCAATAATGTTAGCGGATTACAATTAGGCAACAATGTAAGGTATTCTGGTATAAATGCAGGAACGGTTCGAAGTATTAATATGATTAATGATACTGTTATAGAAGTGGATATGCTTATTGATAAATCTATTTTTGTTCACATAAAAAAGGATGCTGTAGCCGTCATAGGTTCAGATGGGTTAGTGGGAAGTATGATTATAAATATTATTCCAGGTAAAGGATCAAAAACTGTAGTTGAGCAAGGTGATGAAATTCAGACAATAAAACGAGTGCAAACAGACGACCTATTAAGCACACTTGATGTTACAAATAAAAACGCAGCCAACCTTACTACTGACTTACTCAAAATTACTAAGGAAATTATAGACGGAAAAGGAACAATGGGCTTATTAATCAGCGATTCCGTACTGTCAGAAGATCTAAGGCAGACTATACATTATTTAAAATTAACGGGAAAAGGAACATCCGAATCCGTAGCTAAATTAAACCGTCTTATTGGTTCCTTAGAAAACAAAAACAATGTAATAGGGGTTTTGAAAGATACGGCGGTAGCCAATAATATTAAAACAATAGTACGCAATTTAGATAAATCAAGTACTGGAATTGACAAAGTAGTGAATAATCTTAACGCTACTATCTTAAATATTAAAGACGGCAAAGGAGCTTTAAACTATCTGTCAAACGATCCTAAATTAGTTCGAAAAATTGATTCTACAATGATTAACATCAACCAATCTAGTTTCCGTTTGAATGAAAATTTAGAGGCTTTAAAACACAATTTTTTATTTCGTGGCTATTTTAGAAAACAAGAAAAAGCAAAACTTAAGGAAGAAAAGAATCAAGAAAAACAAAAATAGCTAAGTAATTCTAGTTAACTCTTCCTAAAAAAAACCAAAATAGTACGATCTGTTTTGGTTTTTTTTATTTAAGACTAGACACTAGATACCTTTTTATATTTTTTTCAATGCATCAATAAGTATATCAATATCTTCAATTGTATTAGAATAACTAAACGAAATACGCAAACTAGGTTTTTTTAAATCTTCTTCTGAAAGGATCTCCAGCAAAACATGCGATGGCTTTACACTCCCTGATTGACAAGCACTTCCTCTGGAAACGGCAATTCCTTTCATATCTAAATGAAATAAAATCATGGCTGTTTTATCTTCCGAAAATGGCAATAATACATTTAAAATTGTATAAAAACCATCGGTACCTCCATTAATTTTAAACGTTGGAAATTCAATTTCGAGTCTTGAAATCAGATATTTTTTTAACTCTAAAATATAATTTTGATCTTTTTCTAAACTACTGTAAGAAAGTGACAAAGCTTTTGCCATTCCAGCGACTTGGTGCAGGGCTTCAGTTCCCGCACGCAATCCTTTTTCTTGTTCTCCTCCAAAAAATAAAGGCTGCAAGCCTGAATTTTTGCGGATAAAGGCAAAGCCAACTCCTTTGGGACCGTGAAATTTATGGGCGCTGGCTACAATAAAATCAACTGCTACTTTTTTTAAATCGATAGTAGTTTTCCCAACTGATTGTACCGTATCTGAATGAAATAATGCACCATGTTCTTTGCAAATAAGCCCTACTCGCTCTAAATCTAAAACAGTTCCAGTCTCGTTATTTACGTGCATCAAACTGACTAAAGTTTTGCTTTCCTGAGAAAGCAACTCTACCAAATGAGTAATATCCATTTCTCCATTTGGTTTCACATTAACATAATCAATATGAATATCAAATTCCTTTTGCAATACTAATGCTGTATATAAAACCGCGTGATGCTCCATTTTACTGGTAATAATGCGTTTTACTTTCAAGTCTTTAACAGCCGAGCGTAAAATCCAATTATTAGCTTCGGTTCCGCAGGAAGTGAAAATAATTTCTTGGGCCGTAGCATTCAAATTTTGTGCGATTGATTTTCTGGAAAGCTCTAGGATACTTTTTGATTTACGTCCCAAGCCATGGGTTGACGACGGGTTTCCGTAATCCTCCATTAATATCTTTGTCATTTCCTGAATTACTTCGGGACGTACAGCGGTTGTAGATGCGTTATCGAGATATATATATTTCATTTTAAGTATTATAAATTATTTAGAATCTTCAATTTTTGAGGATACCATTTTCTGTTTTCGGAAAAATAGTGCTTTTTCATTAAAGATCAGAATTGAAATCAAAATTAAGAAGTAAGAAAATATCTGTAGTGAACTTATTTGTTCGTTGTAATAGAAAATAGCCACTAAAAAAGTAATTATTGGATTGATATAAATCATAATTCCCACTGCTGAAGAATTGATTCCTTTTAGCGCATACAAGTTCAAAAACAAAGGAATAATTGTAAAAAATACAACAATAAATAACATACATCCGTAAAACAAGGACTCTGTTGGGAGTACACCACTATATTCTGGATAAAAAGGGAGAAGAACTACTGCTGTAAAAACCAACTGAACAGTCAACACCAAAAATTTGTCCATTTCACTATTTTTTCTTTGGCTTACAAGATAGGAAGCATAAGTTGCCGCTACAATTAGACTGTAAAATATATCATTAAAGTGACCGAAAGAAAGTAACAAGCAACTAAAAAGACTAATGGTAACAGCAATCCACTGCCATTTACTAAGTTTTTCTTTAAGAATAAAAAAAGCAAAAACAGTAGTAAGTATCGGACAAATTAAATATGCTAATGAAGCAGCTTTTACACTAACGTGATTTACAACATATATAAAAACAAACCAATTTAAGGTAAGAAATAAACCGCCAGCCAACGTCAATGAAACAATACTTCTTTTTTGTTTGCGAGAGCTGTTTTTAAAATGATTCCAGTCTTTGCGAATCACATTTCTCCTAAAAGCAACATTAATCAATAGCATAGTTATTACACTAAAAAAAACGCGATAAAATAGTATATCCAATGAAGGATAATTATGTAATGGTTTTAAAGCAAAACTAAAAAAACCCCAGATAAAAAAAGCTAAAAAAGCAGCCGAATAATATTTATTAAGTGGCATAGATAGTATTAAATTGTTGCAAATATACAGATTTCAATCCGCTTTAGATTAGCATAGTTCAATCCAAAATTGAAAATAATTAATACAATTTTCAAAATTGAGAAAACTTTCTGAAAAGGTAATATGCTGTTAAATACGCTATTTTTAAACCGGAATGTATTTGGAACAAATTAAAAATTCTATTTTTGTTACAAATATTATAAAAATGAAAAGAATTCTAAGCTTATTGGCTTTTACCCTCTTATTAAACAGTTGTGATGACGGAAATTTAACTCAAGAAAACATCAGTTTTGATGCTGTTGCTGTTCAAAAATGTACCACAAACTCCCTACTTTACAAATTAAAAGGTAGTGAATCTCTTATTTTTGAAACTACCAATATCACTTTTCCAACGGAAACAACTTCTCAAGAAATAAACATTAGTAGCTCAAATCGTATTATTTATCGTTTTTATGACAATGCAGTAACCGCAGCGACTATTTGCGAAACTATTCCGCCAGCAAGCCCTATAGTAACGGATCAATGGATTGCAACGGGTGGTAAGATCGTTATAAACACTACTGCCATTAAAACTGTTAAAGACACTGATAACAGTTCAAGAATTATAGGTTATAACCAGAATATTACCTTTAAAAATATTACTTTCAATAAAGCGAACGGAACACAAGTATATGAAACATTCAACTTTGGAGACTATATTTTAAACACTACCGCTTTGCCATTTGGCTTTACTCAAGTATTAAAACAATGTTCAAATTCGAAGCAATTGTATGATAAAAACAGTAATGAAGCACTTATTTTAGATATTGATCCTAGTCTAATTGTTAATGTTGCTACTCCATTAAACACCCCTAGAACTGGCTTAATAAGCGATACAAAAAACAAACTTACTTATAGATTATTCTCTGGTTTATTGACCGATGATTATTTTTGTAACACTACTTATCCAACAACTCCTGCAGTAAGCGAAGAATGGATTGCAGTGCCTGGAGTAGCAAATACAAGTGGTGTTGTTGAAGTAACAACTACTGTTTTTGGAAACGGTTTTAAACACACTGTTGTGATCAAAAAAGCAAAAATGAAGAAAGGAAACAGTGATTTTCTATTAGGTGATAATTATATTTATGGTGAATTATTAACCACTAATTAATCCAAATAAACAAGCAAAAAATACGCTAAAAAACATTCTTTTTTAACCTAAAAAAAAGTCCGATTTTAAATGAATTTTCAATTTGAATTTCATTTAAAATCGGACTTTTTTTGTCTTATTAGATAAAGAAAAAGAACTTACATGGCACTTTGTTTGATGTAGACTTCTGTTGCACCTTGACCATATTTTTGATAATTCCCTTCAGCAAAAGCGATATTATCATACCGTCCTAATAAGAAATCTAACTCTGATTTCAAGACTCCTTCACCAACACCATGTATAAAAACGATCTTCGGAATCCGGTTCCTAATTGCAAATTCAATGTGGCGTTTTGCTGTTTCTGTTTGCAAAGTTAATATATCATAATTTGACATTCCACGTTTGTTAGGCACTAGTTTTTCGATGTGTAAATCAAACTCTGGAGCTGGAATTTCATGTTTAGACTTTTTCTCTTTAACAAAACTACGTGGTTTTGGAATCTCTTTTTCTTTAGAAATTTCACTTACATTAATTCTTTTAATAGAATCCATTAAGTTACTGGTATCTTGCACTTTAATCAATTCATTGACAAAAAATGTCATCACAAATCCATCCTCAGTTTCGACTGTAACCTGATTGTCTTTTACTGATAACACTACTCCATTCATGGCTTCATCAAGTACAGAAACCTTATCTCCTTTACTAAACATTATCGTCTTCTTTATCTTGATTTTTACTTGGCGTTTTGGCACTCAACTGCATCATTCCAATCATAAAAACTACAATTGCAATAACCATGATGTACACATTTTTTTCGTTACTTGTCTGTTGGTATAAAGCAACAATTATAGCAACAATCATTATAGGAATTATAATTTTTTTCATCTTATTAAATATCAGATTCCAAAAGTAATGAATTTAAAATTAGCTGTTAATTATTTCAACCGTTACTTATTTTTTTGTAAAATTGTAAAAAATAAAACCATTGCATTTAGAAAAATATATGTTCCCTTGTCTAAGCAAAACACTCTTTGGAATAGAGTGTTTGGGTTGTGGTTTTCAGAGGAGTTTTTTACTGCTTTTACAGGGTGATTTTTCTGGATCTTTCAAGATGTATCCAGCTCTATTTACTACCTTTTTATTTCTGGGAATTCTAAGTTTGAATTGTATTGACACCAATAGAAATTACAAAAAAATGCTCCTTGTTTCTGCTGTCCTCAATGGTACTTTTATGATTGGAGGTTATTTTTTCAAACATTATTAAAACGTTTTTTTTAGAGTAAAAATTTATTTAATTCTAGATAACATATCATTCATCTTTTCGATTTGAACTTTTTTAAATTGCTATTAATTCTTCTTGTTGATGCATAATCAAATGATCTGATTTTCATTAAGTATTCTGATTTCAAGTTCCGAATTCAAATTAATCCTATAATCTTTTCTTACTCTTTCTCGATCTTTTTCTTACTGGCGATTTTGGCTCATCATAATTACTGGAGCTTGAAGTGCGGCCAAACAAGATAAAATTAAATTCAATAAAATAAATGGATAAAGATCAAAACCTTTGTCTAAGAGAATATAAATGTTTGCCGTAATTCACAACAAAATAAATACACCCAACATTATAATAAATTCCAACTTCCGCCAAAAGCAGCCACACTATCTGCTAACTTTTGACCAAATGTTGGATATCCAATCTCATCCTCTACCGTATTTACTAACGAAACATCTTCTTTTTAAAGTATCTATAACCTTAGTTTCTAAATTAGAAAGAGCTCCGATTTCTACAAATAAATAATTTGAAATATACTTTTCCCAATATAAATTCAACTCATTTACAGAAATGAATTTGTCTTTGTCAAAATCAGGATAATAATTTTGGATTAATGTAAATATTGGATTTCGCACCGCTTTACCTGACACTTTATCTTTTATTGGAAATTCCTTTTTAGAAATATCAATTATGAACATCGCATTTTTTTTCATGAACTGTTATTTAATGCCTAATTTAAAAAAAGAGGTATCCAATACACTTTTTCGTGTTATAAAGTTTAGAGTATTTAACAAAATTGGTTTTATTGACAAAATCTCTTTATGTTTTAAAGAAAAATAATTCAAAATAGTTCAATATATTTGTCTTTCGATTTAAAACCTATAAAATGCGGTTCAACCTCACCTCTATTTCTTTCTGCTATTCTTGTTGCTGTTTTTAAAACATCCTTTTTTAAAAATATTCTTCGCAAAGCAATACGCATTATAATCCAGCTTATACGCTGATTATTATCCAAATCATTAGATACAAAATAGCATGAAATCACAAAAATTAGTTGACCTTATTGGCAACACGCCTTTACTCGAATCCATCAACTTGATAAAAAATAAAAACGTAAAACTTTTATTAAAACTAGAAGGCAATAATCCTGGAGGTAGCGTAAAAGACCGTGCGGCGTATAACATGATTAAATCCGCATTAGAAAGAGGGGAGATCAAAAAAGGCGATAAACTTATCGAAGCTACGAGTGGCAATACGGGAATTGCACTGGCAATGATTGCGCAATTATTTAATATAGAGATCGAATTAGTGCTTCCCGAAAATTCTACAAAGGAACGCACTCAAACAATGCGTGCTTATGGCGCTACAGTAATTTTGACACCCGCTGAAACTGGAATAATTGGCTCTAGAGATTACGCTGATAAAAAAGTAGCCGAAGGTGGCTATATTATGTTAAATCAGTTTGCAAATGACGATAACTGGAAAGCACATTATAAAACAACAGGTCCAGAAATATGGAATGATACGCAGGGGAAAGTAACTCATTTTGTTTCAGCCATGGGAACTACAGGAACAATCATAGGAACTTCTGTTTATTTGAAAGAAAAGAATTCGGCTATTCAAATTATAGGCGCACAACCCAGCGATGGCTCTCAAATTCCTGGCATTAGGAAATGGCCACAAGAATATTTGCCAAAGATTTTTGATGCCTCAAAAGTAGATACTATCATTGAAGTTTCAGAAGCAGAAGCTCGAGAAATGACCAAACGTTTGGCACTCGAAGAAGGTGTTTTTGCAGGAATGAGTAGTGGTGGTTCTGTAGCTGCAGCCATAAAAATAGCCAATACTTTAGAATCTGGTGTAATAGTCGCTATAATTTGCGATCGTGGCGACAGGTATTTGTCATCTGATTTATTTGATTAAATCTTTTTGTTATATCAACATAAAAAAGGCTTGATTTACAATAAACCAAGCCTTTTTTGTCAAAAAAATCAATCCTTAACTCAAAGTTGCTGTTGTAGAAATAGCTGCATTTAATACTTTAGAAACAGGACAATTTTTCTCCGCTTTAGTAACGAGTTGTTGAAAAGCATCTTCAGTAATTTCTTTTACTTTTGCGCTTATCGTTAGATGTGAGGTAACAATGGTTCCATCGACTAAGTCAATATCACATTTTGCTTCGATACATTCAATTTCGAAACCTTCTTCACTAATATAAGCTGAAAGTTGCATGGCAAAACAACCAGCGTGTGCTGCTGCTATTAATTCCTCAGGATTTGTTCCCACACCTTGTTCAAAACGAGATTTAAACGAATATTGTGTCTCTTTTAGCGTTGTGCTTTGTGTGCTTAGTTTTCCGGCTCCTTCTTTTAGTGAACCATTCCATACTGCGGTTGCACTTCTTTTCATAGCTTTTTTTTATAATTTATAATTAGTACCATTCTTTCACGACTGAATTTTCATTTAATAGTTTAAATTCTAGTTTTTTTTGATTTAAAAAAGAATAAATCAATCATCGATAAAATACAGCTCTCTCAAATTTAACTCATTTTATAAAAAAACTATTACAATACGTTTTTTTTAACGAAAATTTAAAGTTTGTCTTTATTATTTTATAATCAAAAAAAATACAAAAAATTTTGCTCCCAATTTTACTCCTTCATTTTCTAAAACTAAATCTCCTTGGTATTTTTCTACTATTTTTATACCGCTACAATCCGATTCTTGTAGAAAGTTTATTGGCCGTTCCTAACCCACTCCTTTTGGTAAGCTTTTTTACAATTCTGCTTTATTTTTAGTTTCAAAACCTATTGTTGCATTTGAGACCATAAATGCAACCATATCATTAATGACACTAAAACAAATTGGATTTCACTTTTAGAAATAGAAAATTCAATGGCGTTGTCCATTAAGTTTATTAAAACTCGATTCGAAAGTTCCTTTTCTTCTATAATCAACTTAATTAATATGTCTATAAAAATATGCTGCTAATTTGCAGATTTCAGAATTAGTTTAGCCTATTCTAAAACTTCTTCAGATAGATTTTCATCCAAAATAAGTTCTGCTAATGCTTATAAATTTGCTATAAAATTTTTGAAATCATAAGAAATTAAATCTCGCTTTATGCTAATAAAATGCTCATTAGTCCTGATGGATTTCTGAATATTACGCATAATCAATCCTATTTCATGACATAAGTTAGTAGGTCGATAGGTGTTTTCCGCTCGTTTCTATAATTATTTAGTGCCTTAGAAATAGGTTTCTATAGGTTTTATCAATTGTTTTAAAAGGTACAAAGTAGCAACCCAAGCTAATAAAGTCATTATAAGTGCAAAAATTAAAATTGTATTTGCAAAAATATTTTCACTACCGTAAAGAGCAAAAAATAAAATTACTGTCAGCGAGATATAAATACCAAAAAATGCAACAAACAAAATTTGAAAGCATCATTTTTTCAAAAAAATCATTTAAGATAATCTTGCGTATAACTTCATTTTAGACTATCAAATACCTTTAATTTATAGTAACCTTTTTGACATAATAGATGTGCTATTTAAGTGCTATTATTTGACATTAAATAAAAAAAATATAGAAATTCTGAATCAATTATATGCATTTGAAAGTTAAATTTTAATTATTAATATTTAAATTTGTTCCCTTTGTCTAACTAGTCAAATGCTAATTTGAACTATTTACCAAATTACAAATGATTCAATTACTTTCAAAATATCGGATTTTATTATTAGCTCTCATTATGGCAGGAAATATACAGGCTCAAGACTGGGCAAATTTAAATAAATACCAAACTCAAAATGCCGCGCTACAAATTCCTGCAAAAGGAGAAAAAAGAATTGTATTCATGGGCGATTCGATAACCGAGTTTTGGAGTATTATTGATCCCGATTATTTCTCAGGAAAAAATTATGTCAACCGAGGAATTAGTGGACAAACTACACCTCAAATGCTTATTCGTTTTAGAGCCGATGTCATCGCTTTACAACCTTCTCTAGTTATAATACTTGCAGGAGTAAATGATATCGCAGGAAATACTGGTCCTTCGAGCATTGAAATGATTCGAGATAATATTTTTTCTATGATCGAATTAGCAAAAGCAAACCACATTACGGTTATTCTATGCTCGGTATTGCCAGCTTATGATTTTTCTTGGAAACCCAATCAGGAACCTATTGAAAAAATTAAAGCGCTGAACACAATACTCCAGGATTACGCTGATGCAAATAACATTGTATATCTGGATTATTATTCGGCTATGGTTGATGAAAGACAAGGATTAAAAATTGATTATTCTAATGATGATGTGCATCCCAATAAAACTGGCTACCAGATCATGATGCCGCTTGCTGAGAAGGCTATCGAATTGGCTTTGAGGAAGAAATAAAACCATCCACACTAACAACATATTATATATAAACCAACAAAACCACTTCAATCGAGTAGTTTTGTTGGTATTAAATATAATTAAATAATTTTTTATTCTACGGTTTTTACATTTCCAGTTCTTGTTAAAACTCCCCAACCTTGACTTTCTCCTTTTATAGCTTTTCCCAAAGCTTTGAATAAAATAAAATACATCAACTGACGGTAAACAAATCGTTGTGGTATAAGCCAAATTAATTTTCCGAATTTTTCTTTTTCAAATGCAAAAGCAACTACACTTACCAGCAAATCTACAGCCATAAAAACAAGGTAATATATTCCAATTTTACTCATGCTTTCCATACTGTTATAATTCCAAATTAAACTAAAGATTAAAATTATATCCGCCAATGGAGCTATTGTTGGCAAAATAATCTGGAAGATAAGTATATTAGGAAGTGAGACCATTCCTAAACCTCTATATCTCGGATTAAAACAGGCATCCCTGTTTTTCCAGAAAGCTTGAATGATCCCATAAGTCCAACGAAAACGTTGTTTCATAAATTCCTTCAATGTTTCTGGGGCTTCAGTAATTGCAATTGCCTCAACACAATTTATAATATGGTAACCACTTCTCAATATTCGTATTGTCAAATCACAATCTTCAGCCAGAGTATCTGTAGTGAAACCGCCAACTTTTATAACAGCTTCTTTTCTAAAAGCTCCAATGGCACCAGGAACTACAGCTATCCCATTGATTAAATCAAATGCGCGTCTGTCAAAATTTTGCGAGGTAGTATATTCAATACTTTGCCACTTTGCAAGCATTGTATTTTCATTACCTACTTTTACATTTCCAGCAACTGCACCCACTATTTCATCATTTTTCAATGGTGCATTAAATCTTTTCATCAATTCTAAAATTGCATCGCTCTTCAATTGAGTGTCTGCATCGATACAAACAACAAAATCATTTTTCGTATGGCTAATTCCATAATTTAAGGCTGATGCTTTACCTCCATTTGATTTTGTAAATACTTTTACTTGACTGTTTTCACTAAAGATATCTAAGGCTTTTTTATAGGTTAAATCTTTTGAGCCATCATCAACAACAATTATGTCAAAACTTGGATACTCTTGTCGCAATAAATTTTGAATTGTTTTTACTATATTAATTTCTTCATTATATGCTGGTACAATAATACTAACGCCAGGAGCATTAGTTAATGGTAAACGATAAAAATCTTTAGTTTTGGCACTTCTTATTTTTTGGATTAAAGCCATTAAAGCCATCAAAGCAATCCTTAAAAGTCCTAAAATAATGGCTACCCAAAAAGCGGCTGAAAGGAAATTACCAAACCAATATCCAAAACTAAAAATGGTATTATCAAGTGCTACCAGATTACTATTTACCTCAGGCATTACCTCGTTCCTAGTTTTTCCTATTAAATGGGCTACTGTTGTAAACTGTACTCCTTTATTTTTGAAGTACTGAATAATACGAGGCAATGCATCAACTGTCGCTTGACGATCTCCTCCAGCATCATGAAACAGTATTATTCCTCGACTAGGATTCAATTCATATCTGCGAACTACACGATTGTAAATACTATCAGCCGAAACTCCTTTTTGCCAGTCATTCGGGTCAATACTCTCTCCTATGGTATAATAATTTTGTTTTTTACTAAGTGCAATAGGTTTTAGTTCTGCTTCAGTTGTTGGCTCTGCATCGGCATTATAAGGGGCTCTAAAAAGAATCGTACTTCTGCCTGTTACCGCTTCAATAAGCAAGCGAGTAGTTTCCATTTCGGCGGCGGCTCTCTCTGAACTTACTAATGCTATATTAGGATGCGTAAAGGTATGGTTCCCTATTTCATGCCCTTCTTTATAGATTCGTTCTAGAAGAGGCAAATTACTTTCTGCTTGCAAGCCAATAACAAAAAAAGTAGCCGGTACTTTTTCTTTCTTTAAAATATCTAATATTTGAGGAGTATAATCCGGATCAGGTCCATCATCAAAAGTCAAAATGACCTGATTCTTGACATTACCAAATTTTTTAATTACGTATTTTGTAGGCAACTCTATATATTGCTGTTCCGTAATAATTCCTTCACTTTTATTAACCTCCAAATTAATTCTACCCGGTGATGGCTCTGTTACCACATCCAAAACTTCGCCGTCTCCAATATAATCAGGTGTAGCTTTTGGTGTTTTAACTATTTTTAATTTATTGTAATCAAAGGGATTTTCAAGTAAGCTCTTATTAGTCAAACTCCTATTGTAAAAACTCCACAGCCTATCATCCTCACTTCCTAAACGCCATAATGCCGTACCAGCAGTACCGTATTCATCTGCAAATCGAATTGTATTAAAATTAGTAGCCGCATCAGTAAAATACACATCATGTTTTACAGTTCCATCGGTATAACTATAAAAATTATTATAGGTATCATTATTAAAATCAATAACCGAATTAAATTGTTTTGCATTAGACAAAGCCTGTTGATAGGTAACATTTTTGGCTTCCATGCCTTTTGACCAATCATATCCATAACCAGCAAAACATAAGATTATCTTACTTGGAGAAATATTTTTTACCGTTTCGTCTAGTACTTTTTCAATCCAGCGTTGACTGCTAATAGCTCCAGGAACACTACTTCCGTAATGTTCATCATAAGCCATCAAAAACATATAATCATTAAATTTTGATAACTCTTTTACATTAAAATCCTCATTATAAGGCATCATATCTTGAGATACAATATAATTCAAGGGATGTAAACGTTCATATAGTTGCTTTTGGAAAGTAATCATGGGTTCATTGGTTTTTTCAATAAACTCTTCAAAATCGATATTAACACCTTGTAAATCATACTTCTTTAAAGTAGCTACAATGTCATTTATCAATCTTTCCTTTTTGGCAGGACTGCTAAGAATACGGTGAATTATTTCTCCATCAAATTCTCCAGATCCCTTTGCCCTATTAACATTATTTAAAAGAGGCGTTATCTTTACATGATGTTTTTTCATCAATTTCAAAGCCACCATATCAATATTGAGTTGCAGACGATCTGTTTTGGGATCAATAAAAAACCATTCAGGGACAACCATATTTAGTTTACCAATGTTTTTTTGCAGTGAAAAAAAACTTTGAGGATCCCAATCTACATAAAATGCTGCTCGAACTTGTTCGTTATTCCTAACCTCTTTACTCGCAGTAAGTTCATTAATTTTTTTACGAGATTTTATATATGCTTCAAAACCTTTGTACTTTTTCAATTCCGCTTTATCCATTATAGCAGGTATAATTGGCTTATTTAAGTGATGTAAAACTTCTATTTCATTAGTCAGTAATGGCAATAGTGGTTTTATTCCTCTTGCTAAAGTCATTATTAATACGGGGATCATTATCACAATAAAAAAAAGGAAGAACCTTCCTGTCCACTTAAAAGTTAACCATCTCTTTTTTGTATTTGTCTGAAATATTTGCTTTTTATCGCTCATTTTTTTTTAAGTAAAATTATACTGCTGTTTTTTTTGTTGTTTTTTTGTGCTTACTACTACAAACACATCTACTGTTCCATTCTACTTTTCCATATTATATATATCAATCCTATTTGTCAAAAATTGCTATTATTTCTTATTTACAATGCCAAAAACTGATTGGCTTATTTGATGTAATTTAAGGTTATCAATAAAATTATTATTAAGATTCCTAACAACGAAATGATGAATAAGTAATCAGCAATTCTTTCTAATTTGTTTTTTTTGAGCTGTTGCGTTGCTCGAATTGAAAAAAAAGAAAACAAACAAGAGATAACTAGAAAAACTGCAATTACAGACGTGAACTCATCTATTTTACTATTAACTATCTTATTATCAATTTGCAAAGAGGTAATTACCAAAAGACAAAATCCCAAAAGATTAGCCGAAGTGTTTACAATATGTGGTGCTGTTTTCTTAGTCATTATTTCTATATCGTAACTTATCTAATGCAAACTTAAATCCCTTCAATGAAGATTAAATGAAGAAAATAATTAATAGATTTTTTTGCAATTTCAATTTAATTTGGAAACCATTTTACACCCATTGAAAACAAAATATAGTTCAGTCTCAACTGCAACTCCAGGGGTGAGAATAAATAAAAAGGATGCTTTTTGAAAATATTTCTCAATTTGAATTTAAAAAACCAATCAAAGGCTTATTTTTGCGCTATGGCTAAGAAAAATACAGACAAAGTTGTCTTTCAT
>CBDUEE010000038.1:0-15480 GCA_965366105.1 uncultured Flavobacterium sp.
ATTAAACCCATGACGAACTGTTATGCGGGAATTTATAATATGATTTAATGTAAGAAAAAGAATTGCATTAAAAATTCAACTTCAAATTATTGAATTTTTGATGTGTAATAATATGCATTGTATCAAATTTGACGTTACGATTACTTCCTTGTGATTTTATTTCTGTTTATTCTAATTTCAGTTTCAAACCATTTTAATTTTCTTTTTTGAGAATAGATCTGAGTCATGTATTTTTCAAAATTAATTATGTAAGTAATTAGTTATATAATACATCAAAAGATGTATTTCAACGATTTTTTATACTTTTTATCGGTATTTGTACTGTTTGGTAATGTGTTTATTTTGTAGTTTAGTTAAAAATTAAAGGTTTTGGAATCATATGTACTAAAAAATGTTAATACGGAATGGTTTTTTATTTCATTTTAAACCTAATAGTTTCATCTTTAGACTCTAATAATAGTAATTCCTCGTAAGGAATTTTGTATTTAAAATAAAAAATTCATTTAGTTGTTAATTTAATTCAAACGTTTATGAAAACAGAAATACTTAAAAAAATAACGTTAATCGCAACTGGATTATTAATTCATGGTTCTGTTAATGCGCAAATGTATGTTAGTCCAAACAGTTATGTTTTTGCAAGTAACGAAGTAGTTTTTGTAAAACAGCAATTGGAATTAAATGCGGCCAGTAGTAATTTTTATTTAAGGAATGATGGTCAATTGGTTCAAGGTTCTTCGTCGCCAAGTGTCAATAAAGGATCGGGAAGTTTATCTGTTTTTCAAGAAGGAACAACAAATAATTTTCAATACAATTATTGGTGTTCACCTGTCGGTGGAAATAGTGCTACTGTTGGAAATTTACCTTTTGGTATTACCCAACTTAATGATGTTGTTGATTTGACCACTTCGAATCCTTCTACAATGTTGCCAATGAATAGTTATGATGGAGTTTCAAGCCCATTAAAAATAGCCCCTTATTGGGTTAATAAATTAATAGCCGCATCTGGTAATTCAAGTTGGATTTCAGTGGGATCTAGTTCTACTTTGGCCGCTGGAGAAGGATTTACAATGAAAGGTACATCAGGTACCAATACAACAACTGTAAATGGTGTTCAAAATAATCCTGGCAAGAAACAACGTTATGATTTTAGAGGAAGACCTAATGATGGTACTATTTCTATACCAGTTGCATTTGAGCAATTTACCTTGACAGGGAATCCTTATCCCTCAGCAATTGATTTATCGGATTTTTTATTAAAAGAAACAAATTGTACAGGTATTGCTTATTTTTGGGAACAAGATGTTAGTGTAAATTCTCATTTTATAGCTGATTATAAAGGGGGTTACGGTACATTTTCACCTGTTGGACGAGGAGGGACTGGAATATATGTTCCTGCAACTTTTTACTCTTATGATGGGTCTGGAAATGAAACAGGTACAACTGGTACCGGTGGTGATTATAAAAGACGATTTGCGCCAGTTGGACAAGGTTTTCTAATAGACGGATTAGCAAATGGGGTTGTAAACATGAAAAACGAATACAGGATTTTTATTAAAGAAGGTCTAGCAAGTGGATCTCAATTTAATAAAAATATAAAACCTAGTAAATCCAAAACAACTGCGTCTTACATGTCGCAGGTTTCATCTGTATCTGGATTTGATTACACAACTGTAAGTCTGTTACCAATACCACAAATAAAAATAAATACGTTGATGAATGATCAAGGGGTACGTCAATTGGCCTTGGCTTTTGTTCCTGAAGCAACCGATGGCATTGATCGTGGTATGGATGCGATGTCTTCAAGCGATGCTGTTAAATCTGATGTGTATTTTGTTTTAGAAAATTCAGAGTTTATTATAAATGCTATTAATTTTGACATTGATAAAAAAATTCCTATTGGTTTTAGAAATGGTTTACCAGCGAATTATAAAATTACAGTAAAAGAAATGTTGAATTTTACGGGAACTAATACGGTTTATTTACACGATAAAACGAATAATTTGTTCTTTGATATTGTAAATGATTTTCATGAATTACAATTACCTGCCGGAGAAAATAATACACAATTTGAAATAACTTTTAAAGCAGATAATTCTTTGAGCGTTAACGAAACTGTTAAAGAGAATTTTGTGATTTACCACAACAATCCAACTAAAAATATTGTGATTAATAATCCTTTACTAACGGATCTTGATACTTGTGGATTGTATGATGTAACTGGTAAATTAATTTTTTTAAAAAAAGATTTAGGTGTTAATGCTTCCTATCAGTTTCCTACTTCGGGATTGGGAGATGGAATTTATATCGTTAAATTGATTACAAAAGATAAATTAGTGGTTGGAAAAAAAGTAATTATTAAAAATTAAAATTGGTTAAAAAAAATATAATAATGCAACCTGAAGGGGTTGCATTTTTTATTGTATAAAATTTTACCTTTGTGTAAAAATCCCAACTCTTGAATCAAAAGCTAACAATATCGTTTTTAAACTCCATTTCGGTACAAATCAAAAGAGAGGATTTAATCCATCCTTTTATTTCTGGTAATAAGTTTAGAAAGTTAAAATACAATTTGCTTCAAGCCAAAGTAGAAAATCACGAAACATTGCTTACTTTTGGAGGTGCTTTTTCAAATCATATTGCGGCTGTTGCTTTTGCGGGGAAAGAACAAGGTTTTAAAACTATTGGTATCATTCGCGGAGAGGAACTTAGAGGTAAAATTTCGGAAAATCCAACATTGAAATTTGCTGAAGATTGTGGAATGCAATTTGAATTTGTAAGTAGAGAAGATTATCGATATAAAAATCAAACTTTATTTTTGGAAAATCTAAAAAAGAAGTTTGGTGATTTTTATCTTATTCCAGAAGGAGGAACGAATGCATTAGCCATAAAAGGATGTGAGGAAATCTTAACAGAAAATGATTCTACTTTCGATTACATATGTTGTTCAATAGGTACAGGCGGAACTATATCTGGAATTATCAATAGTATTTTGCCACATCAAAAAGTTTTGGGATTTCCTTCTTTAAAAGGTGATTTTTTGAAAGATGAAATTCGTAATTTTGTAAAAAATGATAACTGGGAGTTAATAACGGACTATCATTTTGGCGGATATGGAAAAGTGAATGAAGAATTAATTCAATTTATTAATCACTTTTATAGCCAAAATCAAATTCCTTTAGATCCCATTTATACGGGAAAGATGGTTTTTGGCGTTATAGATTTAATACAAAAAAATTATTTTCCTATTGGATCAAAAATTTTACTGATTCACACCGGAGGAATGCAGGGTGTAAAGGGAATGAATATGAAATTAAAAAAGAAACAATTACCAATAATAGCAATCAATGTTTAAAAAAATCCTACTAATTTTTAGCATAATTACTTTGATAGGTTGTAATGCCTCAAAGCCAGTTATTGTAACTACCAAAAAAGTACCTATAAAATTAAGACCTGAAATAGTCAGGACTGATAAAAAAGTGTATCCCAAAAGTGCTGTGATAGTAAAACCGACAACTTCAAATTCGGTGAAGCAAGAGCAAAAAAATAATGAAAGTGAAGTAATAGTCTCAACTTCAAAAACAGTAGTTACTAATGATGTAATAAAATTGTACGTTTCTCAATTTAAAGATATTGCCATGGGTAACATGAAAATGTATGGTATTCCTGCAAGTATTATTTTGGCACAGGGAATTCTGGAATCTGGTGCCGGAAGAGGAGAATTGGCAAAGAGTTCAAATAATCATTTTGGTATAAAATGTCATGTTGGTTGGACGGGAGAAAGTGTGAAACATGATGATGATTCGGCACAGGAATGCTTTAGGAAATATAATAATCCTTCAGAATCATTTAAGGACCACGCATTATTTCTAACCGGTAGAAGTAGGTATTCAAAACTTTTTGGGCTTTCAAAAGGAGATTATAAAGCGTGGGCAAAAGGACTTAGAGCCGCCGGTTATGCAACAGATCCTAAATATCCAGATAAATTAATCTCTTACATTGAGCGCTACAGTTTACATCAATACGATAACATGGTTTTAGATGTTAATTATGTTTCCAATGAAAAACAAATGGTAGAGGAACTAGCAATAGAGACTAAAAATCCAATCAGTAATAACTTCGCTTCCTACGTAGTAGAAAAAGGAGATACACTATATTCTATTTCAAGAAAATTTGAATTAAAGGTTGAAGATTTAAAACAAAAAAATAATCTTTCAGACAATACACTTTCTATTGGACAAAGGCTGGTAATCAAATAATTTAAAATAACAATAATTCATAATTTATAAATGTTGTATAAAAGAAGTAGTCAGCTTTTTGCTGAAGCAGAAAAAGTCATTCCAGGAGGTGTAAATTCCCCAGTAAGAGCATTTAAAGCTGTTGGTGGAACCCCAATTTTTGTAAAAAGTGCTAAAGGTGCTTATTTGTATGATGAAGATGGAAACCGTTTGATAGACTATATTAATTCATGGGGACCAATGATTTTGGGTCATGCTTATGCACCAGTTGTCGAGGCCGTAATTGAAAAAGCAAAACTAGGAACTTCGTTTGGAATGCCAACAGAATTAGAGACTCAAATTGCTGCTTTGGCCGTTTCGATGGTTCCAAATATTGATAAAATTAGATTTGTAAATTCGGGTACAGAGGCTTGTATGAGTGCGGTAAGGCTTGCTCGTGGTTTTACAAAAAAAGATAAAATAATTAAATTCGCCGGATGTTATCACGGTCATTCCGATTCATTTTTGATTCAGGCTGGAAGTGGTGCCATAACTTTTGGTTCACCCAATAGTCCTGGAGTTACCGCAGGAACAGCAAAGGATACCTTATTGGCAACCTATAATGATTTAGAAAATGTTGCGACTTTAATTCAGGCCAACAAAAATGAAATTGCTGCCATAATTGTAGAACCTGTTGCTGGAAATATGGGATGTATTCCGCCAAATAAAGGTTTTTTAGAAGGCCTGCGTCAATTGTGTACGGACAACGAAATACTGTTAATTTTTGATGAGGTGATGACTGGTTTCCGTTTAGCAAGAGGTGGTGTTCAGGAATTGTTAAATATCAATGCTGATATTGTTTGTTTCGGTAAAGTAATTGGTGGCGGTTTACCAGTAGGGGCTTTTGCAGCTCGTGAAGAAATTATGAATTATTTGGCTCCGTTAGGACCGGTTTATCAAGCGGGAACTTTATCCGGAAATCCACTGGCTATGGCAGCGGGATTAGCAATGTTACAAGCATTAGATAATGATCGCTCTATTTTTAAAAGATTGGAAGAGAAAACAGCTTATCTTCATGCAGGAATAGAGAAGGTTTTGAAAGCTAATAATGTTGTTTTTACAATTAATAGAATTGGATCTATGATTTCGGTTCATTTTGATGCCAGTCCTGTGACTGATTTTAAATCGGCTGCAAAAGGAGATAACGAAAGTTTTAAGAAGTTCTTCCACGGACTCTTAAATGAAGGTATATATATTGCTCCATCAGCTTATGAAACTTGGTTTATTACAGATGCACTTTCTTATGAAGATTTGGATTTTACTATTCAAGCAGTTGATAAAGTAGCGAAGACATTGTAGGATTTATATTTAAAAAGGAAGCTTCGGAAAATTTCTCGAAGCTTTCTTTTTTTCTTATTATTTTATTTTTTCATCCATTCTTTCTTTCATTCGGCGTTCTGCTTTCTCTCTCATTTTTTCTTGATTTGTTTTCCAAGTACTAAATTGTTCTGTAGTCAAAATGTCTTTTATTTTGTATTCCATCATCTTTCTGTCGTCTTGCATTTTGTTTTTTAATGCTTCACGTTGGGCTTTTATTTCTTCTTTAGTTCCCTCTTTTTTACCTGTTAGCTTTTCTCTTTTTGCTCCTTGTTCAACTAACAATTCTTTTATTTGCTCTTGCTGTTTTGCGTTAAGGGTTAATTCAGAAGTCATTCGCTTTAATTGTCTGTCTTGACGTTCTTGTGGAGTCATTTTCTCCATGTTAGCTCTTTTAGGATTTTCCTTTTTTTCTTGTGCGTAAGTGCTGATTCCTACAAGTAAAAATGCAGCAATTATTAATTTTTTCATTTTATAGTTTTAAAGTTATAGGGATTAGACAATAGTTAAATTGAAAAGTTTAATCATTAACAAAAAATTATTACTTAACTACTTGATTTTTAATAAAAAAAATAAAATTCATAAGACTAAGTATGATTCAAATCATAATTCAAATGTTAATGTATTCGTAATTTTGTTAAATAATTCTAAAACAACTTTTATGTACAAATTAACTTTTTTTGTAGTTGCATTTATAATGTTAACTTCATGTGGCGATAAAACAAAAACCACCGATGATTTTTCAAAAGATACTGCTGCACCTTCAGAGGAACCAGCTACTAATGTAGTAGATGCTTCTACCTATGATCCAAATAGAGGAATAGGAAAACACACTTCTGTAGATTTAGGAGCAAAACTAGATGTTGCTATGGCTGCCGAAGGAGGAAAAATTGAATCTGTAAAATGTTCTTCTTGTCATAAATTGACTGATGAAAAATTAGTTGGACCAGGTTGGAAAGGAGTTACAAATCGTCATAAACCAGAATGGATTATGAACTTTATTACGAATCCAGATCCAATGATTGATAAAGACCCAAAACTTCAAGCACAACTAGAACTTTGTTTAGTTAGAATGCCAAATCAAGCATTGACTGATAATGATGCAAGAAGTTTACTTGAATTTATGCGTCAAAACGACGGAGTAAAATAGTTATATTAAAAATTAAATTGAAAAAATATGAAAAATATTTTTATGAAAACAACACTTGCTGTTGTCTTTGCAAGTGCGTTTTTTGGGTCATGTAGGCCTAAAGATACAGCGGACGCCGTAAGTGGTGACGCAGCCCAAAAAGTATATGTTGCTCCAGGGAAATATGATGAATTCTATAATTTCGTTTCAGGAGGTTTTAGCGGACAAATGAGTGTTTATGGCTTGCCAAGTGCTCGTTTGTTGAGAGTTATTCCTATTTTTTCTGTAGATCCTCAAAGTGGTTATGGTTATAGTGAAGAAACAAAGCCTATGTTGAATACGTCACACGGATTTGTGCCTTGGGATGATCAACACCATTTAAATATGTCGCAAACTAATGGAGAAGTGGATGGTCGTTGGATTTTTGCCAATGCTAATAACACTCCAAGAATTGCTCGTGTTGATTTGAAAACATTCAGAACAGTAGAGATTATCGAATTGCCAAATAGTGCTGGAAATCACTCTTCACCATTCATTACTGAAAATACAGAATATGTTGTTGCAGGGACTCGTTTTAGTGTTCCAGCAGATAATGCTAATGGAGATGTGCCAATTAACACTTACAAAGAAAATTTTAAAGGATTTTTAAGTTTTGTAAAAGTTGGTAAAGAGGGAGAAATGGACATTGCATTTCAGATTCAAACTCCAGGTGTAAATTGGGATTTGAGTCATGCAGGAAAAGGTAAATCTCATGGTTGGTTTTTCTTCTCTTGTTATAATACGGAACAAGCCAATACTTTGCTAGAAGTGAACGCTTCGCAAAAAGATAAAGATTTTATCATGGCAGTGAACTGGAAAAAAGCAGAAGAGTATATCAAAGCTGGTAAAGGTAAAAGAATACCTGCGAAATATGTTCATAATACTTGGGATGAAAAAACTCAAACGGCAAAGTCTGAAATGAGAAATGAAGTTTTAGTACTTGATTCTAAAGAGTTGAAAGATATTTGTTATATGATTCCTTGTCCAAAATCGCCACATGGTTGTGATGTTGATCCAACAGGTGAATACATCGTAGGTAGTGGAAAATTAGCAGCTTTAATTCCTGTATTTAGTTTTGATAAAATACAAAAAGCGATTGCTAATAAACAATTTGATGGTAATTATGAAGGAATTCCTGTTATAAAATATGAAGCTGCTTTACATGGTGAAGTTAAAAAACCAGGTTTAGGACCATTACATACAGAATTTGACGGAAAAGGAAATGGTTATACTACTTTCTTTGTTTCTTCAGAGGTGGTTAAATGGGATATTAAGACTTTGAAAATTTTAGATCGTCATCCAACTTATTATTCTCCTGGACACTTAATGATTCCTGGTGGAGATAGTAGAAAGCCATTCGGTAAATATATGGTTGTTTATAATAAAATTACCAAAGACCGTTACTTGCCTACTGGACCAGAATTAGCTCAAGCTGCACAATTGTTTGACATTAGTGGTGATAAAATGAAATTATTATTGGATTACCCAACTATCGGAGAACCCCATTATGCTCAAGCTGCACCAGCTGATTTAATCAGAAATAATGGCCAGTTGAAGTTTTATAAAATAGAAGAAAATCATCATCCTTTTGTTACCAAAGGAGAGAAAGAAGCAAAAGTAGTTAGAAAAGGAAATAGATTAGATGTATATATGACATCAATCCGCTCTCACTTTGCCTCTGACAATATCGAAGGAGTAAAATTAGGAGACGAGGTTTATTTCCACGTTACTAACTTAGAACAAGATTGGGACGTTCCTCATGGATTTGCCATTAAAGGAGCAGATAATGCAGAACTTTTAATTATGCCAGGTGAAACTGCAACCTTAAAATGGGTACCTAAAAAAGTTGGAATTTTTCCATTCTATTGTACAGATTTCTGTAGTGCATTGCACCAAGAAATGCAAGGATATGTTAGGGTTTCTCCAGCAGGAAGTAATGTTCCGCTAACTTTTAGTCTGGGAACAAATATGCCAGCAAAATAATATCACTTCAAATTCAAAAGGGAACAAATAATTAGTTTGTTCCCTTTTTAATAAAAAAAAATATGAATAATTCAAAAATTACAATGCTTTCAAAAGCCGTGCTTTTGTTAGTGATGGTTCTATTGGTGTCTTCTATTTTTGTTCCAATGTGGAGAATTGAGTTAACAGCACCTCAATATCCAGAGGGACTAGTTTTAAAATTGCATGCCGATAAGATTGCAGGAGATGTTGATATAATTAATGGACTTAACCATTATATTGGTATGAAAACCTTGCATAAAGAAGATTTCTTAGAGTTTACCGTACTACCTTATATTTTTGGTTTCTTCGCATTGTGTTCTTTAGTAGTTGCTTTAGTAGCTAAGAAAAAAGGACTTTATGCTTTGTTCGTTTCCTTTATTGTTTTTGGAATATTAGCTGCTGTAGATTTTTACAGATGGAACTATGAATACGGACATAATTTAGATCCAAATGCAGCTATTAGAGTGCCTGGAATGTCGTATCAACCACCTATGTTAGGCTACAAGCAATTACTGAATTTTGGGGCTTATTCTATACCAGATATTGGCGGATGGATGCTTATTGTTTCTGGATTTCTTTTATTCGTTCTCGTGCTTAAAGAATCTAATATGTTGCAAAGATTTTCAAAATCTAAAAAAGTAGCAGTTATGTTATTCTTTTTGTCATTATCCTTTTTATCTTGTGCTAAAACGGAAGCAGTTGCAATAAAACTAAATGTTGATTCTTGTGATTTTTGTAAAATGAGTATTGCTGATGGCAAATATGGTGCTGAAGTAATTACCGAAAAAGGAAGAATTTATAAATTTGATGACATTATGTGTATGTTGAAGTATAGTAAAGAAAATTCAAATACTAAAATAGCCTCTTATTACGTAAATGATTATGCCCAAAATAATATTTTAATTCCTGCTAAAACCGCTCATTTTGTTTCTGGAAATGAGATTTTAAGTCCTATGAGAGGTGGAATTATAGCCTTTTCTAATAAAAGTGCTGCAAAAGAATTTCAGATAAAATTTAATGCAGAGCCCATGTTGTGGGATGCCGTAATGGCAAAATAAATAAATCGCTATTCAATTATCAGAAAAATAGTATTTTTTTGTTTCTTGAATTATTGGGAAAGAGTCAAATAAAATAACACATAGAATCAAGAAAATAGAAATAATTCATTGTCATATTATAGCATTAGCTGTTATAAATGTTTGATAATAAGCAATAATAGTATGAAAGATAAATTTATAATAAAACAGTATTAAGTATAAGAATCAGGGTACAAATTAAATAGTTATATTTTTTTTCTTATTAGTTACTACATTGTGATTTTTTCTAAAGTAAATTTACTTTTATTCCAGCTTGCTTTGGTATTACTCAAATATTGAAGGTAAAAACGTTTAAATTATATAATACGTTTGCCTTACTCCATACCTTAATAAATTAGGGACATTCCGTTTTATTAATTATATTCGGATTGCTTAATCTTAAAAATAATGAAAAAAATACTCTTTATATTTCTTTTGTTTTCTTCATTCCTTCGTGCGCATGTGATTGAAGTAGGCAGGGACAAACCCGTAAAATCCATAAAAAAAGCCATTAGTTTAGCCAAAGTAGGCGATACAGTTTTAGTTTTTAAAGGAATTTATAAAGAAGGCAATATCATTATTGACAAGAAAATTGTTTTCATGGGGAAAGATTTTCCTGTTTTGGATGGTCAAAAAAAATACGAAGTGCTTTCTATTAAGGCGGATAGCGTAGTTGTACAAGGTTTTAAAGTAATAAAATCGGGTTATGCTACACTTGAAGATCCCTGCGCAATTAAAGTCTACAATAAAAAAAATGTTATCATTCAGAATAATATTTTAGATGATAATTTTTTTGGAATTTATATACAAAATGGCAAAAACTGCTTAATAAAAAACAATAAAATTACTGCCTATGGTAAAGAAGAACAACAAATAGGTAACGGAATTCATTGTTGGAAAAGTGATAATCTTCAAATAATCGCTAACACAATTTCTGGACATCGTGATGGAATTTATTTTGAGTTTGTAACCAATTCTGTAATCTGGAGGAATATTTCAACCAAAAACATTCGTTATGGATTGCATTTTATGTTTTCTAATAATGACGCATATATTACCAATGTTTTCAAGAACAATGGAGCCGGAGTTGCAGTAATGTTTACAAAAAACGTTAAGATGTTCAATAACTATTTTGAAGAAAACTGGGGCGATAGCGCTTATGGTCTGTTCCTTAAAGAAATATCAGATAGTCATATTATAGGAAACAAGTTTTCTAAAAATACATCAGGGATTCACATGGAAGGAACTAATCGAATTTTGATTGAGAAAAATATATTTGAAGCCAACGGTTGGGCTATGAAAATTCAAGCCAGTTGCATGGATAATGAAATTGTTAATAATAATTTCATTGGAAATACTTTCGATATGGGTACTAACGGAAGTTTAGTTTTAAATAAGTTCAATACTAATTATTGGGATAAATACGAAGGATATGATTTAAATAAAGATGGAGTAGGGGATGTTCCTTATCATCCGTTAAGTCTATTTGCTGTTTTAGTTGAAAATAATCCCGCGGCGATGTTATTGTTTAGGAGTTTTATGATTACTCTTTTGGATAAGTCCGAAAAAGTTTTGCCAAGTATAACTCCAGATAATTTTATTGATAATTCGCCATTAATGTATTCATTACCACTATGATTGAGATAAAAAATATATATAAAAAATTCGGAAAATTAGAAGTTTTAAACAATATAAATCTCTCCTTTCAAAAAGGAGAATGTATTGCCTTAATTGGTCCTAATGGTTGTGGTAAAACGACTTTGATAAAAAGTATTTTAGGAATGGTAATTCCGACAAAAGGCGATATTTGGTTTGATCAAAAATCAATTTTAAAAGAATTCCAGTATCGTGAAAAAATTGGATATATGCCGCAAATAGGAAGATATCCAGATTATATGACGGTGGGACAAATCATTGATATGATTAAAAAAATAAGGAATTCAGATCAAGTTCTAGATGAAGATTTGATAAAAGCATTTGAACTGGAAAAAATAGTTGATAAACAGATGCGTACACTTTCTGGCGGAACGACACAAAAAGTGAGTGCTACATTGGCATTCTTGTTTAATCCTGATGTGCTAATTCTAGACGAACCAACTGCAGGTCTAGATCCATTGGCTTCTGAAATATTGAAAGATAAAATAATAAAAGAAAAAGAAAAGGGAAAACTCATTTTGATTACTTCTCATCTTTTAAGCGAATTGGATGATTTGATTACACAAATTATTTATATGCAAGACGGTACGGTTCATTTTCATCAGACAATTGCTGATTTATTGCAAGCAACAGACGAACAAAAAATATCTAAGGCAATTGCCAAAATTTTAAAAAATAAAAGAAATGAACAGAATTATTAAAATTATTTTTCTAGACATTCTTAAAAACAAGATTATAGTAGCTTATACTCTTATTTTAGCCATTCTTTCCTGGAGTTCTTTTGGATTAGAGGATAACTCTGCAAAAGGATTACTGACTATTTTGAATATAATTTTATTCACAGTTCCATTAGTTTCTATTCTTTTTGCTACGATATATTTGTACAATAGTTCAGAGTTTATCGAGCTTTTGTTAAGTCAGCCCATTAAAAGAAAAAAAATATGGTTGAGCTTGTTTCTAGGTCTTTCTTTGTCTATGGTATTAGCCTTTTTTATAGGAGCGGGAATACCGCTTTTGATCAATGCTCCAGATAGTATAGGAATTATGATGCTTGTTATTGGTTCCCTTATTACTTTAGTGTTTGTTGCTTTAGCTTTTTTGAGCTCTATTCTTACTAGAGATAAAGCAAAAGGAATAGGAATAGCTATAATGGCATGGTTGTATTTTGCATTGCTTTTTGATGGATTAATTTTATTTTTATTATTCCAATTATCAGATTATCCAATAGAAAAAGCAATGATAGTAGTTACTGCTTTCAGCCCAATAGATTTAGCTCGAATTCAAATTTTATTACATCTAGACGTTTCAGCGATGATGGGGTATACAGGAGCTATTTTTAAAGATTTTTTTGGTACTTCAGTTGGATTGCTAATCTCCTTTTTATTATTGTGTTTATGGATCGTCATTCCATTTTTTATTTCGTTAATTAAATTTAAAAATAAAGATTTGTAATAATTATAGCGCCTCAGAAAGTAGTAGAAAATACTAAATCTTGTTGCTCAAATTGTCAAAATATGTCTTTAGTGAAATATTCCCGGTTAGGCTCTTTATTTGTTATAAAGGGGATAATGACAGCTCGTGTTTAGTGTTTAAAGATAAAAAAATCTAGAAATGAAAGCAGCAATTAAGAATAGAGATGACATTGAGAAATTGGTGAATGCTTTTTATGATAAAATAAAAACGGACGATAAAATCGGTTATTTTTTTACTGATGTAGCAAAGGTAAATTGGGAGGACCACTTGGCTAAAATGTATGATTTTTGGGATAATATTTTATTTTATAATGGGAATTATACCGGTAATCCAATCGTTAAACATAAAGAGTTGCATCAAAAAAGCAAAATGAATGAAGTGCATTTCCAGCATTGGAATGCTTTGTTTAACAAAACAGTTGATGAGTTATTTGCAGGTGAAAAAGCAGAAGAAGTAAAAAAAAGAGCGGCAAATATTGCAATGGCTATGATGTATAAAACATTGGAGTAATGAATAGTGTAGTTAGTCATTATTAGATTGAGTTCAAATAGATTTATATTTCTCTAAAGTGTGTTTCTGATATAACAATAAGTTTATAATATGTTTTTATAAGATTTATATTTGATAAAAAAATAAAAAAAAGCGCAAACTAATTTTAGATTGCGCTTTTTTAAATTGGTAAAATGAATTAATAATTTTATTTCGGAAGTAAAACATCATTTATTACATGAATCATTCCGTTTGCAGTAGTTATTGAGGCTACAATTTCAGAACCATTTACAAAAACTTTATCTCCCTTTTTTGTAATTTTTATTTTCCCACCGTTTACCTCTTCATATTCTTGACCATCTTGCATGTAATCAGTTTTTAAATTACCTACATAAGTATGGTATTCTAATATGTTTCTCAAATCATCTTTTTTCTCGGGTTTTAATAAGCCTTCGACGGTTCCTTTTGGAAGTTTATCAAAAGCAGCATTCGTTGGTGCAAACACGGTAAATGGACCTGCATTACTCAATACATCTACTAATCCAGCAGCCTTTACTGCCGTAACAAGAGTTGTGTGATCTTTACTTGCTACAGCTGTTTGAACAATGTTTGGATTAGAGGTTTCATCTGCTACTGCAGATTGTCCTACAGAGGGTGCTGCACTTTCTTCTGTTGTAGTTTCAGTGACTGGTTCAGTGCTTTGTTTGCAACCATAAACGGTTAAAAAACAAGCGGCTACTAATACTAAAATTGGTTTTTTCATAATTTAATTTACTTAGGTTTATACTTCAAAGTACTTAATTATCAATCCGTTATTGTATGATTGTAATCATAAAGGCGGGTTATTTTTAACTTTTCTGATAGAAAAATAAGCGGTTATTCCTATCCCAGAAAGCAACATCACAGCAATTGCAAAAAGGAGTTCATTTACATACGGTATTATAGTATAACTAAAGGAAGCAACACCTTGAATTGCCAAAATTAATTCGTTCAAAAATACGCCTATAGTAAATATAATTAGACCTGTTTTTATGTTTTTAGTAATTGAAATAAAGTGATTAGCGTAAATATAAAACAGTAGAAACAAAGATATTACTGCCAATAGAACCAAGTGAAAATACGCAATTACTATATGTCTGAAACCAAATGCAAGTTGACTTAAAGCCGGAATTGTAGAACCCAATTGAAGGATAAATTTTATACTCAAAGCTAAAAATACAAATACTAAAATATAGCGTAATAAAGGTGCGAAATTTTTTATAAAATCTTTTTGGGTTTTTATTAAAATGACCAACAATTTAAACCAAGCAAAAACCTGTATTATTGCAGCTGCTGCTGTAATAGCATATATCCAAAAAGGGATTTTCAGCCAAAGTATAGATAAAAAATAAGCAGGTATACAAGCAACCGCAAAAAGTTTAAAGGAGGTTTCGTAAAAAGGATTTTCTGATTTTTTTAGTTTTAAAAATGCAAATAGCAATCCCATGCAACCAAAGAAAAACCAACCATTATATTGAAAATGGAGAAAATAATAAATCGACGATAAATACAAATCTTGAATTACGTTTTTACTAGCCATCATATATGCCAAATAAAAAGTTCCTAAAGAAGAAATGATGTTAAAAACTACTGCGGCTTTGAACCAGCTTATAGCTGCTAAATCGGAATCTAGTTTTTTCAAATCCTTGATATAATAATAACCAAAAGCATAAGAAACCAGAATGGAAGCCGTTGAAAAAAAAATTGAAAACATGCCGTAACCCTGAATGATAAAGAAAATTAACATTCCATAGGAACAAAGTAGATTTGCAATAATGATTTTTTTATATTTATTTAATTGAAATTCTGCTATTTTATCCTGAAGATAATACACCATCAAAGTCATTAATGTATGCGTAATCCAGCCAGAAAAAGCAAAATGAGAATGAGAGTGTAAGATGTTCTTCTGATTGAAATAAGGAAATTCAAAGCCTATTTTATAACGCATTAAAACCCCAAGCGAGGCAACAATACAAAGATTAAT
>CBDUEE010000039.1:0-15380 GCA_965366105.1 uncultured Flavobacterium sp.
ATATGCAAGGCATAAATTAATTTTTTTAGGACAATATATAAGCAAGCTTTTCCAATTGAATTTGATTCCAAAAATTATAAATTCTTTTGTACTATTTTTATTTGAAATAAAATTTCGGGTATCATTTTTATCAATTAAAATAGATAGTCTATTTATGAATGGCGAAAAGCTTGTAAAACAAGAGTAAGCAGAATGATTTTTTTTCACAGTTCTATCTATTATTAAATTTGAAATTAAGATAAATAAACTTTGTTACATAACAAATTAATTTAATGCAAAACTAAAGTAATTAAAAAAGTTATCATTAAATTATAAAATTTTTCGATAAAAACCATTTAATTTCGATTAAAAACACCTTAAAAAAAAATAAATAGTATTTTTATTACATAAAAACCATCTTTTATAGTGATTTATCATAAAATATTTTAAAATAATCTTCTTAAATAGTTTATTATTAAAGTTTTACTGTTTTTCAAGTGTTTTTGTTGAATGAATAATTATAGTATTATACAGAAGGTTTAATTTGAAGGAATAGAGGATAAAGTGGCCAAAAAAGAAGAATTTTGCATTAAATCATAAATTCAATTTCTCAACTTTTAATTCACATAATGACTGAGAATATAAAAAAATTAGTACTATTATTTTAAAATAAAATTTATATTATCAAATAAATTACTAAATTATACTAATAGAAAAATATTTTTTTTTTAACATAAAAAAGATAGTATAAAATTTAATTTGTAGCTAAAATCTTTACATAACCTTAATCTTTTATGCAATATTTATCTTTACGCGTCATATTTTTTTAGTAGCTCAGATCAATCAGGGGTTAAATTATTTTCAAAGCGATTCTTGTAGCAAAAGATTATCTTTTTAATCGATTGATTATTTAAGATTATTTTGAGTTCTTGATTGGTATTACTAAATATCCAATAGGCTATTACTTATTTAATCTTTTTGAATCATTTGTATAAAATTTCCCTTGTTATCAAAAACAAAATCATAAAAAGTGCCATCTCTACTTATTCCAACTTCATAAATAAGCTTAGAGGTTTTATCAATCGTTTTAGAGGCTATGTTTATAGGGTTTTTAGGGTAGTTTTTTTTCATGTATTTTCGAATAGTAGCAGGTACTTCATTCGAAATTAAACTAGTTTGCAGCGCATAAAATTGTCCTTCTATATCATACATAGCATTATTTGTGACAGTATTGATTTCAAATTTTCCAACATATATCCTTTGATCATTGGCCTCACCTTCATAAGTTGTGCTCCATTCTGCTATTGTATTAGGAAACTGATTTTGAAACGCAAACTCAACAGCAGCAGGAATTGGTACTGTAGTTGTGGTTTTATTATCTTGTCCAAAAGCCGTCAAGCTAAGAATCATTGTAAGTAATAAAATTAAATTTTTCATTTTTTTTACCTTTAGAATTAGATTTATGTAACAATACTAAAAGTACAACTTATTAGCTTTTAATTTTTTTTTATGTTGAATATTTTCAATATTTAGTTTTTTCCTTTCAAAGTATATTCTCAAATTTAGCAAAACTGTAGTGTTGTTTTTTAACAATGGAAAATAAGTTGCATCACATCGAGGGTATTCCATTTCGGAAGATTAAAGTTCATGATTATGAATGCAACAGGCTTAACATTCATTAGTACATTCTTTTCTATTTCGGTTTTTAATGTTAATGGTACTCTATCAAGATAAACTACAGCAAAACTAATTATTGTAATGACGAATTCTTTAGCAATCTTGTCGCAAACCTCATCAGCAAAAGCTTTTAAGAAACGATTAAAACTAGGTTTCCTCCCTGTGATTTTTTCTATTTTAATAGCATTAACTTCCGCTTCTTCCATAGCATTTGGAATATCTCTCTGACCATGAATTCCGAATATTGTCTCATCATCAACGGAACAAGGTTAATGATTAAAACTATGATTTTCTATTTCAAACAATTGATCTTTAGCTAATTCTAAATATGTATTGTAATTAGCATCAATCCATATTCCTGTCACAAGTAGTGTGGGTTTATTTTTATTTTCTTAAAACGGGAATCAACTCAACATCATAACCATCAGAATTTTTACCTCCACTAGCATCAAATGCAAATGGTATTTTTTTTAGTACTATTATCTTCTTCAACAACTTTTACAAATTTCCCAAAATTGCCTAGCTAAGTACAGGTAAACTCTTTTGAAAATATTTCTTTTAAGGTCAAATAATTTATCTTGAGAATTTTTTTCAAAAGAACTTTATTTTAATAATGGTTGGTTTATTCAATAGTAGAGTAGGTGATAGCAAACAAAAATACAATTGAAAATAGTTTTTTATTTCCTTATGGATTAAATGACTTATTAGTCACTTTTTATTAATTAGACAGCTAAGTCAAAAAAGCCATTTAATTCTTAAGATTAAACGGCTTTTCATGATTAACAATCACTATAATATTCAATTAAAATTTATTCTAAAACGATTACTAATTATCTAAAGCTTTTTGGGAGCTGTTTTTTTTGTTTCAACCGTTATTGCAGTTGTTTTGACAGTTTTGCTAGGTTTTTTGTGCATACCCATTTTCACTTCTTTTACTGACTTCGTTTTTACAATTGTTGCTTTTGCAGGAGTATTTTTTTCAGAGCTTATTTTTGTAGTAGTACTTTTTACAATAGTACTTTTTGTTGCAATAGTTTTTGCTGGTGTCGTTTGTGCATTGACCATTCCTATACTTGCTATAGTCATCATTGCTAAAATTGTTATTTTTTTGACCATGCTAATTTGAGTAGCATTTTGTAACACTTGAACTTGTGATTTCATAATTTCTAGAGTTTTAATCGTTATCAGGTTTTTATAAATATCATGATTTACAGGTCAAATGTATAACGGTCAAATGAAGACAAAATGAAGTTTATAGTATTAATATTTTTTTTTAAAATTGTGAACTAAGTTCTAGGGAAAATTAATTTGAAAGTAGTTCCTTCATTTAGTTTCGAAGTTACTTGAATTTCGATTTGATGTAATTTTGCAATGCTATCTACAATTGCTAACCCAATTCCGTATCCTTCTTGATCAAAATTAATTCTAGTAAATCGGTTGAAAATCTGAGTGAGCTGTTCGTCATTCATTCCTATTCCAGTATCAGCGACAATCACGATGTATTGATTATCAATTATTGCATCAGTAATAGTGATTTTTCCAAAAGGTTTATTGTATTTTATTGCATTAGTGATAAGGTTAGTCATCAAAACCTGGATAAGTGTTTTGTTGCCTTTAATATTAAAATCTAATGTAATATTTTGGGTAACAACAATCTTTTTTTGTTGAATTATTTCTTCTAGAACGTCACCTATTTCAATAATAATTGCATTAATAGTAATAGTTTCATTGATCGCATATTGATTATTATCAATCCTTGAAATTAAAAGTAAATTATTGATTACCTTTTTCATACTATCCAAAGTGTTCAAGGAATCTGATATTTTATCAATGGCAGTATCATCTAAAGATTGATTTTGAATAAGGTTTTCAAAACGGTTTTTTAAGATAGCAATAGGCGTTAGCAGTTCATGAGAAACATTGCTTATAAATTGTTTTTCTTTGATGAAAACTTCTGTAATTCGAGACATCATTTGGTTGAGAGCACTGTCTAAATCCTCGAAGTCTGATGTTCTACTATTTATAGGGATGCTAGCAAATTTTTCGGGCTCATTGATCAGTTTAATTTTAGTTTCAATAATTTTATTAAACGGTTTTAATAAATACGAGACATAAAAAATATCGATAATAAAAGTAAATAAAGTAACCAATAAAAAAATAATGATAATGATATAATGTATCAAATCAATTACATCATTTATTGCTTTAATATTCGAACCAATTTCAAGTTGATAATTGGTATTTTGAAACTTAAAATTATGCTGTAAAATTCTATATTCTGATTCTTGATTTTCAATTATTCTGAGATCATCAAAAAAAATATCTGGACTGATTGTTTTTTGGTTTGGCGCAACTTCTAGTTGTGTAAATTCATTGTGCAAAGTGGTAAAGTTCCCATAAATTGAAGTAGAATCCTTGGCTAACAAAAAATCTTTAATTTCTTTAGAATGCAGATGGTATTTAAATTTTTCTTTTTTCTCTAAAAGATTCGCATCGGCATTATTGTATATTGTCTTTTTTACTATGTAAGGAATTGTAAACCATAAAATAACAATCAATAATAATTTTGTGATGATATTAAATAATGATAGTCTGTGTTTTAATTTCATGGTTTAGATATTTATTCGATAGCCTACATTTCTAACCGTTTCAAACCATTCTATAGTAGTATGTTTATCTAATTTTTTACGAAGATTCCGAACGTGAACATCAATAAAATTACTGTCCGAACTTACTTCAAGAATATCACCCCAAACGTGTTCAATAAGTTGCATTCGCGTAATAACTCTGTTTTTGTTTAAAACAAGATACTGAAAAATATCGAATTCTTTTTTGGTCAATTTTATTAGATTTTCATCGTAAGTCACTTTATAATCTTGCAATAATAGTTTAAAACCATAAAGCGTAAGTTCATTTTGAGTGAATCCACCTAATCGCCGAACAATGGCAAACAAACGAGCTTGTAATTCGGTAAGAGCAAATGGTTTTGTTAGATAATCATCTGCACCTAGTTGCAAACCATTTATTTTATCATCCAGTTCACCACGTGCAGTAACTACAATTACGGCCATTTTTGATTGGTTTTTTCGAACAGATTTAAGAACATCAAAGCCGCTGCCATCTGGCAATCCTAGATCGAGTAACATAATATCATAATCATTACTGTTTACTTCATCTAAGGCGTTTTTGCAAGTCGTTACTATTTTGCATACATAACCAGATTGAACTAAGAATTCTTTTAATTCAGTAGCTAATTCTTTATTGTCTTCGACTATTAGTAAATTCATAGTTTGGTATTAATCGTTGTGTTGTAAAGTACCTAAATCGGCCAAAGTGTAGAATTTCATGTTATTGCTTTTCATGTATTTACATATAAATTCTAATGTTTCTATTTTAGTTTGATAATTTCCTGTGAGATTTTTTACGGGTTGATGACTGCTTAAAATTAAAATTTTATTATTCTTTTTGGCATTCTCCAACAATTCTAAAAGATAAGGAATAGAAAAATCAACATGTTTATTATCTATATCAAAAGCATACAAAAATTTAGAATCTCGATAATAGCAACCTTCTTTTTCGGGTTTTAGATCTTGAAAATCCCGACCTCTTATCATTTTAAATTTATGAGATAAAACACTATCTAATTCACTAGAACGTTCTCCGTAAGGATAGGCAAATGAAGTAACATTAAATTTTAATCGTTTCATTGATGCTATCATCGGGTCAATTTCTTGCTTGATGTATTCATCAATTCCATTTTTTTGAACAAACTTTACAGCATTATAATGATGGTATCCATGACCTGCAATTTCGTGTCCTTGGTTTTGTAACTGATGCAGTTTTTGCAATTGTGGTTTGCCAATAGAGTCTATTCTGCAGACACAAAAAGTAGCTTTCCAATCGTATTTTTGCAATGCTTTATCGGCATCATACCATTCATCTACATAGGCATCGTCAAACGAAATAACAACTCCAGCTTGGTAGGTTTTTGCTTTTTTATCTTGACATGAAAATAAAGTTATAAATGACAAAACCAATATTGTTTTATATAAAAGTTCTTTCATGAAATGTTTTAAATGGTTAAAAAATCAAATGTAAATATTTTTTTTTTGGAATAGTACTAATGAGAAACTTTAGAAATAAATAATAGTAAATAGGAGTTTATATATGAAGCAACACTTTATAGAAATCAAATTTGCAAAGTTCTGAAAAGGGTATTTTTTTAACTGATTTTTTTTAGAGATTACGTCTACTAACTTATTTCATTTTATTAAAAAAACGAGTAATTTAAAGCTTATGTATGTGTTTAATGACGTTTTCATTTTTTACAATTTATTATTTTAATTAAATCTAGGTTGATATAATATAACTTCATTTTCTCTTCATTTTTTCATTTTACTTTTGAACTATAAATTAAACTAAATCTCTTATAAATGGAAGCACTATTTTTAAATTCACGAACTAAGTTTGTCAAATCCATTACACTTCCTTTTAATAAAGAAAATAGAAATATAGTACTGCAGTTTATCATTGCTGCTTTATTTATAGGAATCGGAATTTGGTTTGTAAAGCATGAAAAAACAGAACTTTTTCAAATAAAAGATACCATTAGTAACGCAACTATTCTTTGGGTTCTTGCGGGAATAGTTGTTACTATAATCTATTTCATTTTGCAGGGATTATTGTACGTGGCTTCCTTTTCGGCAATAAATGCAAAAATCGGATTAAAAGATGGCGTAATACTTTTTTTGAAACGGAATCTTGTTAGTGTTTTTCTACCAGCAGGCGGTTTTTCGTCTTTGGCTTTTTTTACAAATACAATCGAGGAAAAAGGAAATTCAAAGGTTCAAATATATTTAGCCTCTACGATATATGCCTTTATTGGTATTGTATCTGTTGTTTTGGTTGCTATTCCAGTTTTTATTTACGCTGTTGTAAATGGAAGTATTGGCGCTAGTGATTGGTATGCACTACTAGTTATTATCGTATTTATGGCAGTATTACTTTTAGGTTTTCAATCGATAGTAAAAGAGGGAAGAATTTATAGTTTATTGCTAAAATGGTTCCCCAAAACCGAAATCATTTTAAAAGAGGTGAAAAGTCAAATAATAGATAAAAGGAGATTTGCTTTAGCTCTTTTTTATTCTATTCTTATAGAGGTTGTTGGGATTTCTCATTTGTATATCGCTATGATAGCCTTACATCATAAACCTCAGTTTTTGGCAGCGGCAATGGGTTATATTGTATCGGTAATATTCTTGATTATTTCTCCATTTATGCGTGGTTTAGGTGCTGTAGAAGTTTCTATGAGTTATATTTTAATTCGTTATGGATTTAGTACAGTTGATGCCGTTGCAGTAACTTTTTTATACCGTTTTTTCGAATTCTGGACTCCTTTGTTATCGGGTATAATACTCTTTATTTCAAAAATAAACAAATTGTTAATGCGTATTATTCCAGCATTTCTGTTGCTGAGTTTGGGTATCATTAATATAGTTTCGGTTTTAACTCCAGCTATTGATTATCGTTTACAATATATAGAAAATTATTTGCCACTAGAAGCCATTCATGCCTCTAATTATTTAGTTTTTACTTCTGGTTTGTTTTTATTAGTTACCGCTTCATTTATGCTAAAAGGGTTGCGAATGGCATGGTGGTTTGGATTATTTTTATCGATAATTTCTTTAATAGGAAACTTAACCAAAGCCATTGATTATGAAGAAGCTATTGTGGCATCAGTTGTGATTCTGGTTTTAATTGTAACCAGAAAAGAGTATTATATAAAAACCAATCCAAAACTTAGATTGCTAGGTTTGCAAACTGCAATTTTGAGTATAGTAGCAGTATTAATTTATGGTACAATTGGCTTTTATTTTTTAGATCAAAAGCATTTCGGAATCAATTTTAGTACCATGCAGTCTATTCGATATACACTACAGAATTACTTTTTGGTGGGAAGTTCAAACCTGGTTCCCTTAGACCATTTTGCGAATCATTTTTTAATGTCTATAAAAATTAGTGGGTTTATATCGATTGGCTTTTTTATTTATACGTTAATAAATCCATACATCCGTAAAAACACAACTACTGATACAGAAATAAGCCTAGCAAAAGAATTAGTTGAAAAGTATGGCAACTCAAGTTTAGATTATTTTAAAACCTATTTTGACAAATTATTATTTTTTTCCAAAACAAAAAGTGCATTTTTATCTTACAGATTAGTAGGAAATTATGCTGTAGTGTTAGAAAATCCCGTAGCCGAAAATCTGGAGGAAATGAAAGATTGTATCCTTGCTTTTGAAACGTTTTGTCATGAATGTGGGTTGAAAAGTATTTACTATCGTGTGCTGGATAAGGATTTGCCTATATATGAATCCTTACATAAAAAACATTTTTTTATAGGTCAAGAAGGCGTTGTAAACATCGCTGAATTTAGCCTCGAAGGTGGAGCTAAAAAATCATTGCGTAATGCTATGAATAAAATAACAGAAAGTGGATTTAAAACCACAATCTATCAGCCGCCGATAAAAGATGGAATTTTGCAAAAATTAGAAGCGGTAAGTAAGGAGTGGTTAGAGGAAACGCAAAGAAAGGAAATTGTGTTTTCTCAAGGTTTATTTGATGGAAATGAATTAAAAAATCAAACTATAATTACTGTAGAAAATAAGGAAGATAAAATAATTGCTTTTCTCAACATTATTCCTGATACAGTAAAAGGGGAGTCGACTTATGACCTTATTCGTAAAACTAAAGATGCTCCAAACGGTGTTATGGATTTTATTTTAATAGCCCTTTTTAATCATTTGAAAACACAAAATTATAAAACTGTTAATTTAGGACTGGCACCCATGAGCGGTATTGAAAATCCTAAAACATTTCAAGAAAAATCAATGAAATATGCTTACGATAAGATAAAATCATTTTCACATCACAAAGGATTACGAAACTTTAAAGAGAAATTCTCGCCTAATTGGCAAAACCAATATGTTATTTTTTCTGATGATTATGATTTAATTCAAATACCTAGAATTTTATCTAAAGTAATTAAATCCTAAATCTCTTTTTTTAAATTCTTAATCCGATTTATAATGAAAAAATTAATTTTAATACTTGTGTTTATTGTAGGCTTTATTTCAAATAGTAAAGCAGCGGAGAATGATATTGTCAATTATGGTTTATTCGGGAATGTTACCATTTATAAACCCACAACTACGCCAAAATCGTTTGTGCTGTTTGTTTCCGGTGATGGCGGTTGGAATCAAGGTGTTGTAGATATGGCTAAAAATATTGTCAATCAAGGAGCAATGGTAGTGGGTGTAAATATTCGTACCTACTTTACTAATTTAAAAAGAGAACATCAAAAATGCTATTATCCCGCAGGCGACTTTGAAAATTTGAGTTTAGAGATTCAAAAAAAATATAAATTTAGTACTTATTATAAACCTATTCTTGTTGGTTACTCCTCTGGGGCTACATTAGTTTATGGCGCATTGGCGCAAGCACCTGCGGACACTTTCAAAGGGGCAATTGCTTTGGGCTTTAGTCCTGATATTGATTTAGACAAAACCTTGTGTAATGGAACTGCACTAACTACTAAGGTTTTCAAACCAGGGAAATCTTTTTATTTGAATCCAAGCGATAAACTTACAGCACCATTTATAGTACTTCAAGGAATGATAGATCAGGTTTGTACCTATGCTGATGCTTTAAAATATATGAAGGAAGTAAATACAGAGCAATTAATTGCTTTGCCTAAAGTTGGACATGGTTTTTCGGTGACTCAAAATTGGTTGCCTCAATTTATAGCTGCTTTTACAAAAATTCAAAATACGCCAACTTATGCGCAAAATAAAGCTGCAGCTAATAAATTAAAACAAATACAAAATGGTAAGGCCTATTCATCTAATTTACCGCTTACTATAATCCATTCCGTTTCTAATGAGGATACGCCACTCGCATTTATGATTTCTGGTGATGGTGGTTGGACTAGTTTTGATCAAGAACTAGGAGAACAATTTTCAAAACAAGGAATACCAGTTATTGGGTTAGATGCACAAAGTTATTTTTGGAATGCTACAACACCACAAAAAAGTGCATTTGCAGTGACAGATGCAATCGAGTATTATATGAAACAATGGAATAAAAAATCATTTATTTTGGTTGGTTATTCTTTTGGCGCTTCTGTCGTTCCGTTTATAGCGAATTATTTTTCTGCTGATTTAAAAGAGAAAATTAAAGGGGTTTATAGTTTATCACCAGACGAAACTGCTGATTTTGAAATCCATCTTCTCGATATGTTACAAGTCAAATCAACTGAAAAATATGATGTATTAAATGAAATTACAAAAATAAAACAGTTCAATCCAGTGTGCTTTTTTGGAACGGAAGAAAGTGAAACAGTTCGTCAACAGTTTGAAGCATCAGGAGCAAAAGTCATTATATTAGTGGGAGATCACCATTTTAATAATGATTATAAATCTATTGTAACTAATGTTGTAAAAACTTTAGATCGTAAATAGTTTAAAATAATTTAAATATGGAGTAAATATATTTTTTTTTCGAGCCTAAGACTAAACGAAGTAACACGATTTTAGTGACTCTAAAAAAACTGATTTCACTAATTTTTGTATTTATGCATTTTTGATTTAATCGATTTGTTTGTTCTCAAGAATCTTTTCGTTGCCATTCTTAATTTTTAAAAAGGATGCATTTTTTCTATCATTAAAATTGAATTAACCCTTTTAAGAAGCTTGATTTAAAGAAATTAATTATTTGTAATCTATTATTAAAATTAACGCTATAAAGAGAATTTCTGTTTATAGCTTCACAACAATAATAATAGCGTAAAGAGTTCAAAGAGTATGGAGAAGTAAGTTTTCCTGAAAAAGGAAATTTAAAGCAAACACCCAACCAATAAAAAATTAATGAACTGGAGTAGAGATTCAAGGTTGCTAGTTTGAATGTGATATATTAAAAAAAGCAATTGCTATTTCCCCTAAGAATGGTCGATGATCACTCATATAAAAGAAGAAGTCTAATTCCTTACCTTGAATAGACTTCTTCTTTTTTTTAATTCCAAATAATTTGCTTCATAAAAAAATATATTCAGCAAACTACTTTTAAAATAGTTTAGCTAAATTATAAAACCAAACAAGGTTTTTTTTCAATGATTTTTTTTCTAATGTATATGCTTAGTTCATTCTTAAATAGAATAAAATTACTTATCATAACTCTTTGAGAATTTAATAGCATAATAAAATATAGAGAATATAGATTCAACTAATATTTCGGCTATTTATCTACGCAGTCTACAGCATCAAATTTATACTTAACACGATCAAAATCAATAGGTACGCCATTAATAAAATGAGAAGCACCCAATGTTATTTGTATTTTTCCATTACCTAAAATAAGTTGTTTGTCACGCTTTAAAAATGCCATTGGATTTTTAAAAGTTACCTCTTTATTTTTACCTTCAATAAAAGTGTAACTAGCAAACAATGTATCTCCGCGAAATTCTCCAGCGATTTCCCCTGTCTTTTTTGGTGTATTGGCCATTACCATTTCCATATTACCAGAAATATTCCCACTTTTAAAAGTATTGATTTTCAAATAAAGCGTATCCTTTTCATAAATTGCTTTATAACACTGAACGTTTAGTAGTTCTTCTGCTTCCTTAAGCTTCAGATTTTTTTCACTTTTATCATCTTTACAACTTTGGAGAGTGATACAAGTCACTAGTAAACAAAAAAGACCTAAATTTTTCATAGTAATTTCTATTAGTTAATAATTTTTGATAGTAATAACTGCTAATTTACGAAGAAATTAGATGCTTACGATTGCTTTTGTATAAAGTTTCAGACAAATTAACAAACTAAAAGTTACTATTTTATTCACTTTTACAAACAAAAAGTCTAACCTATTCACTACTTCAAGTGTTCTTTTTTGGCTATCAACAAATGATCAATAAATGATCTTAAATTGTCAATAACTAAAATGGGATCTAAATTAATCTTTCGAAATGATTCAAATTTTCTAATTTCATAGGTATTTTGACTTTATTAAGATAAACATAAATCTTAAGAAATATTATCAATGCTGATACTTAAAATTACAGGTGTTTTGTATGGGATAAATTGAAAAAAATGGATAGTATAACCTTAAGAGTTAATCCGCTGGGTTTAATTATTTAAAGTAAAATAAATGATTTAGATATTGGTCAAGATACTGAAATTCAGCATCTCGAAGTTGCAAAATACCCAATATTCATGTCAAATATAAAGAAAAATTATTTAAGAATCTTAGAAGTTATTAGTTCCTTCAACTGCGATTCACAGTTCCGTTCTAATGTAGGAATGAAATTTAAAACGACTGACATAGAGTTAGTTGCGTTAAATTAGTAGCGGAATTTATGTCAATTGACAGTAAAAATGACTTGTTTAAACAATTAACAGCTACGCAAATACCAAATTTAATTGAGCGAAGTCAGTATAATAAAAGACCAAGGAATTTATTTCAATTTACAGAAAATATACGAACTTTTTTAGCGGCTTCATTTTTAGAGTTTGAAAACTATTTTATTATTGACAGCTTGCCTTTAGAGATTTGTAAAAAGACACAGCAAAATAGAATTAAAATCGCAAATATAGTTTTAGAAACACCAATGAGAATAAATCAAAAAGGCTGTAAAAAGCAACTTTATATTTTTAGAAAATCATGCAAAAGAATAGAAACTTTATTCTCGCAATTATGCGACCAGTCTAAAATTAGAAACAATTATGCTAAAACTTTTGAGGGATTTAAAACAAGAATTTTAGGAAAAATTACAGCATTAACTTTGGTTCAATATATCAATAAATTTATTTTTGATAGACCTATTAACAATATCAAAATTCAAATTAATTATTTACACCCCACGGGTTAGTGATGTTATTGAGTTTGTTTTGTTATTTATATACAATCGAATTATGCAATGTTTGCCTTTATAATATGATTATATACAAAACGCATAAATTAATTCTTCCTTTTGGTTGTAGTGATATTCCTAATTTATACCATTCCTAAATTCAAAGTATGATGGACAAAACCATTAGCAGGAATTTTTTTTTATGGTATTTGTAAGTTGTTGATAGTCATATCACTCAAAAAATATTTTTATTTTTTTTTATCAAAATGTGGAAAACCGTAAAATCCATAAAATTCGTAGGTGTACTATTGCTACAGAATTATTAAAAAAAGGGAGTTCAGAAACCACTGAAAAAAACGGGGCGTCTTAGAAAAGGCTTACGAATAGAAATATAAAATAAAATATGAAAAAGTTATTGTTCTTAATCGCTTTCATTAGTATTAGTGGTGTATCTCATTCCCAATCTGCAGCAGTAAAAAGAAAGTCGACAACAAATAATAGATTAGTAAACTTATTACGAAAATTGATGGTGATTTGAATAAAGATAATATTAGTGATGTTGTTAAAGTTTACAAAGATTCAAAAAAAGGAGATTTTAAAGTTTCTATTTTCTTCGGGACACAAGATTGTAAATACACTTTAATAAATGAAAATACTAACCTCTTGTCTGTTTTAAATGGCATAATATCAGTTGAAAACTTACCCTTAATAGAAATTAAAAAAGGTGTTTTAATTTTAAATTATGAATTGCTAAGAGGTCAGCGCAATTACAAATTTAGATTTCAAAATAGCAATTTTGAAATGATAGGCTATAACAGTATCTCCTCAGACGGTAACGATTATATGGAAAAAGTAGATATAAATTTATCTACTAAAATAAAAATAACAACATTAGAACGATATGATGTCGAGAATACAAAACCTACAATTAAAAAAGAAAAAATAACGATTGCTTCGTTACCAAATTTTCAAACATTTAATCCAGATAAATTTGAATACTAATATTTAGTAAAGCTGCATATTTTAAAAAAAGATGTTATAAAACACCATTTTATCTTACCCTATTAGACCAAAAATAAATATAAAAAATGAAAATGAAAATTGCAATTTTAGGAGTAATCCTATTTAGTTCTTTTAGTTATGGACAACTTCCATCAATAAAATCTAAAACAAATGGACAAAAATTTATGTCTTGGGGTGCAAGACCAGTCGAATCTAATGATGGACCCGCTGAACAATGGACAATGCCTGATCAGATGTGTGAAGGACCTGATTCTCGGAATGTTAGAGCATCCACAACTTTATTGTCACAAGGAAAAAGTAAATATTTAGCAAATTATGTTTGTGATGATGATCCTACAACTGCATGGGTAGAAGGTAATTCTGACTATGGAATTGGTGAGTTCATAGAAATAAGAAATTGGCAAATAATGGGTGGTAGTGTAAGAGATTTGTCAATTTTAAATGGATATCAATCTTCAAAAACTGTTTGGCAAAACAATTCCAGAGTCAAAAAGTTTATTGTTAATTTAAACGGAAAAGACATCTGTATCTTAGAGCTTGCAGATGTTATGGGCGTTCAAACTTTTAAACTGCCTGCAAAATGGAGCAATGGTAATTTTCGTTTTACAATATTAGAGGTATATACTGGCGACAAATATAAGGACACTGCAATTTCAGGAATATTCAGCTGTGGTGGGTAATTATGAATCATCTATTATTTAATGAAAAATTGATTTTGTAAGCCACATCATTTTATCATAAATCAAAATAGAAAATTGATACATTCATCAAGTTGAGAACCATAGTTTTAAAATAAAGTGGAGTTCAGAAACCACTAAAAAAAACGAAAATTATTTAGAAAGTTTTAAAAAAAACGAAAATGAAGAAACATTTACTTGTTTTAGGGTTAATAATTAGTTCTGGGTCATTTGTTCAAGCTCAAGACAACGCTGTAGATTTAAAATTTAGAAGAAGTTCTTTACATACAATGGTTGTTGAGTCCGATAAATTTCCTAAAAAAGAAATTGTACTAAAGGCATTTAATAATGCTCCTTTTCCTGATAAATATAATGATCATCAAATTGGTGTTAAATCTTTTAATCCCGTTAACTATATTTTAACTTCAGAAGAAAAAGCAACTATTTATAAACAATCAAAGCTTAGTGCATTTGCAAAAAGTTCAGCAGGAATAGAAACAGACTCTCTTTCAAAGGAACTACCTATTAGAATTCAGAAATATTTAACCAAAGAAAAAATCGCAAATAAACTTGTTGCTAAATGGTTTAACAGACAAGCTGATGGTACTTTTGATGATGCTTTAATCGCTGAAAGAGGTGTTTTTAATGCTTCTTATTTGGATTTAAAATCTGCTCAGTCCTCTTCTGACGGAAATGCGCTATTGAAGACGGCTGGATTTGAATTGATAGACAACACTTTTGTCGTAATTAATAAATTTAATTTTATTGCTAATGAGCCAGTCGCTCGTGTAATTAGGGATGTAGCTAGGGAAGCTGCTAAAGATACACCAGCTTTGCTTTTAGGTAAGGTAAATAAGGGTATAGATGCAGTTTATGAAAAAACAAAAGAAGGCTATTCTATTTGGGCTACTTCTTACTTATATAAATTAGTTTGGGATGACGCAACAGCAAATACATTCTATACTGACCTTTATATGGATAAAGCAAATATTGATTCTAAAAAGAAATTGGCATTTGATAATTCTGATTTATTTAAGTTAGAATTTGTAGGTGATGAGAGTGCTTCAGGTCTGGTTACTTTCTCTTTATCAGAAAAAAGAACGGAAGATCAAATTATT
>CBDUEE010000040.1:0-15191 GCA_965366105.1 uncultured Flavobacterium sp.
ATATGATTGGCTAGTAAACCATCATTATTCTTTAGATTAGCATTAAAAGCAATCCTCTTTTTGGGAGGAGAAAATGAATTAGAACTTTCATTTAACTGAGCCGATTGGATTTCGGTCAAAAAAGCTCCAAAACCAGGAACAGTTACACATTGATAACGGTATAGAAGTTGCGCGATGTATAGTTCAATTTTCATATTTACAAAGTTAGTCAACCAAAATAGTTATCAAAATTTTATTCACAATTTTTATTAACAATTCGCATAAAAATTTATACATTTCACACTCAAATAATTAGCATGAACGAACAGGATTTATTTTACGTACTGGCTTTGCAAAGAATTGATGGAGTGGGCGATATTATGGCCAAAAAACTTTTGACACATTTAGGAAGTGCTGAAGCTATTTTTAAAGCAAAATCATCACAACTTGCTGGAATTGATGGAGTCGGTTCGGTTTTACTTAAAAACTTAAAAGATAAATCTGTTTTCGAAAAAGCAAATCAAGAAATTGAATTCATAAAATCAAATAATATTAGTGTTGCCCATTTTCAAGATGAGAATTATCCAAATCGCTTGAAACATTGTATCGATGGACCACTTTTATTATTTACTTCAGGAAATATCAATCTAAAAAATAAAAGAATAATCAGCATTGTAGGTACGCGACAAATTACCTCATACGGAACTGAATTTTGCCGAAAATTAATTGAAGATTTGGCTCCGCTAGATCCTATAATCGTTAGCGGATTTGCTTATGGTGTGGATATTATTGCGCATCAACTTGCCATGGAGCATGATTTACAAACGATAGGAGTGGTGGCACACGGACTCAACCAAATATATCCAAAAACCCATAAAAAATACGTAGCCAAGGTCGAGCAAAATGGTGGTTTTATGACTGAATTTTGGAGTTCATCCAATCCAGATAAAGAAAATTTCGTGAAAAGAAATCGGATTGTTGCAGGAATGAGCGAAGCAACTATCGTAATAGAATCAGCGGATAGAGGCGGTTCCTTGATTACCGCAAATATGGCAAATGATTACAACCGTGATGTGTTTGCCGTTCCTGGACGAGTTACCGATAAGTACAGTCAAGGTTGCAATAATTTAATTAAAACTCAAAAAGCAAATGTGCTTACTAGTGCTGCCGATTTGGTTTATATTTTAAATTGGGATATCCAAAAAGACACAAAACCAGTACAAAAACAATTGTTTGTCACTTTAGAAGAGGACGAACAAAAAGTATATGATTACTTATTGAAAACAGGAAAAGAATTGATGGATATTATTGCCTTGCGCTGCGATTTTCCTATTTATAAAATTTCAGGAATGTTGTTAAATATGGAATTAAAAGGGGTAATTAGACCATTGCCTGGCAAATTATTTGAAGCGATATGATTTTTAAAACCCCAGATTCGCAGATTATTTTGTTTGTAATAATCTGTGAATCTGGGGTTTATTTTTTCTAAAACTAGATAACTTCATAACCTAATTTCTCTCTTACTCTAGCTAAAACTCCATTTGCTATTGTTGCTGATTTTTTAGCACCAATTTTTAAAAGTGCATCAACTTCTGGAAGATTATTCATGTAGTACTTGTATTTTTCTCTTTCGTTTTTAAATTTTTCACAAATTAGCTCAAACAAAGCTTGTTTAGCGTGACCATAACCGTAATTCCCACCAAGATAATTCCCGGTCATAATGGCTAATTGTTCTTCGGTGGCTAATAATTTATAAATTCCAAAAGCATTGCAGGTATCTGGATTTTTAGGATCTTCCAGTGGTGTACTATCCGTTTCTATACTCATCACTTGTTTGCGTAACGATTTGTCATCCAGAAAAATATTGATAATATTATTAGCTGATTTACTCATTTTTCCGCCATTGGTTCCTGGAATCAGCAAACCATCTTGTTGAACAATAGCTTCAGGAATTACAAATGTTTCTCCCATTTGATGATTGAAACGAGAGGCGACATCACGAGTAATTTCTAAGTGTTGCAATTGGTCTTTACCAACAGGAACAAACTCTGCATCGTAAAGCAAAATATCGGCAGCCATCAACATGGGATAAGAAAACAAACCTGCATTTACATCATCCAATCGATCTGCTTTATCTTTGAAAGAATGGGCTAGTGTTAAACGCTGAAAAGGAAAAAAACAACTTAAATACCACGATAATTCTGCCGTTTGTGGCACATCAGATTGTCTATAGAACACCACTTTATTTACATCAAGACCACAAGCAAGCCAAGCTGCTGCTGTGCTGTAGGTGTTTGTGCGTAATGTTTCGCCATTTTTTATTTGAGTAATCGAATGCAAATCAGCGATAAAAAGGAAGGATTCATTTTCCGGTTTATTTGATAATGCTATTGCTGGAATGATCGCGCCAAGTAGGTTTCCTAAATGGGGAGTTCCCGTACTTTGTACGCCTGTAAGTATTTTTGCCATTATAATTTTTTCTAATACGCAAAGTTCGTGAAGTTTTTTATTTTTTATCGCAAATTCGTAAATTTTAAAAATAGTAGTCTATCATTATAAATTAATTGTTTTTTAAAACTATTACTGCATAAGTGAAATATTAATTTGTATGAAAAATTTAAATATTCACAGCAATTCTTAAAAAATGTAGTAATTTTTTTTAACAATGGTAACTTCTGATTTGTTACTTTTGGCGTTATGAGAGGAATAAAGATTATTTTTTGGACACTTTGGCGCATTTGGTTTTATGTTTTAATGGCCATTCCTATACTGATTATGTTTCCTTTTTTGGTATTATCTATTTTGACAGAAAGTGGTTATCCTTACTTTTTTAAAATGGCACGAATTTGGGCAAAATTTATTCTTTTTGGAATGGGATTTCAGTATAAAGTAGATAAAAGTCAGGACATGGAATACCGTAAAAGCTATATGATTGTTGCTAATCATACCTCCATGGCAGATATTATGTTGATGCTAGCTCTAACAAAAAATCCTTTTGTTTTTGTGGGTAAAAAAGAATTATCTAAAATTCCTTTGTTTGGTTTTTTCTACAAAAGAAGCTGTATTCTGGTGGACAGAAATTCTTCAAAAAGTAAAATGGAAGTCTTTAATCTTGCTCAAAAAAGAATCAATCAAGGGTTGAGTATTTGTATTTTTCCTGAAGGCGGAGTTCCTGATGATGAATCGGTGCTGTTGGATACTTTTAAAGACGGTGCTTTTCGATTGGCAATTGAGCATCAAATACCTATAGCTCCGATCACTTTTGGTGATAATAAAAAAAGATTTTCTTATACTTTTTTTAGTGGAAGTCCAGGAATAATGCGTGTTAAAATGCACGCACATGTTAGAACTTCGGGTAAAAAAAGTGCAGATCGAAAAGAAATTAGGGAGGAAGTACGCGAAATTATTTATACGCAATTAGTAGCTTTTGATAAGGATACTGTTAGAAATGATAACTAATCCCAGAATATAATCCAATAAGTACCCCTTTATTATTGCCAGTATTAGTAGAGAAAGTATTCAGTTGGTATTTTACCATCGGTTCAAAATTTAATTGGAATGATTTCACCAATTTGTATTTAAACCCAAGTCCAATGTTACTACTGAAATGCATTGCATTTAGGTTATTAGCCTCTCCTAGTTTTATATTTGTTTCTGATGAAATTAAGGATATTTTATTTTCTTCTAGAAATAAAGTGCTTATTCCACCAATAAGACTGATTCCTATTTTTTTGTCTAAAATGACATAAGAAATCTCTAATGGGACTTCATAATATCCCATTTTTTGATTGATGGTTCCGGTGTTTGTTTTTTGTATGTTTTTTTCAAATGTCATTAAAGCATTCCCGCTGGCGTTACTGCGAACTTCTACCATAGCATTTGTTGTATAATCAACATTTGCTAAGTAAGTGGTGTTTAAACCCGAAGAATAAGTGACATTTTTTGTATTATAGCCTAGTGCAAATTTATTAATTCCTGTACGTAAAGCTAATTTTTTGCTGATGGCATAATTGACACCTATACCAAAACCAATGCTGTTATCGGTAGTTTTTGAATTTTCATTAAATTGTGGGTCGATGCCTGTAACTTTAGAATTTGGATACATTGCTGCCACATTTGGCATGATTTCCCACTTGTTTTTTCTTTCTGCGGCTACACTGTTCTTTTTTACTTCTTTTAGCTTTAAAATCGCCTCCAATTCATTTGTTTCGTTATTTGGCGCTTTGGTTTCATTTGTTAAACCAGCTTTGGCAACAGCCAAATTGCCTTTTTCAATTATAAATTCATTTTTACCATTAGGATTTGCTTTGTTATCTGTTGTATTTGTTATATCTGCAAGTACTAAATTTGATTTTAAAGTTTCGTTTTTACTACTGTTTTTGTCTAACGATGGATTATTTTTAAAGAGATAAACCGTAGCAGTTTTTTGATTTGGCGTTTTGCTAGAGATGTTTTTTGTAGGTTGCGCAGTTGCAGTTTGTTTTTCATCTTTTGTGATTTTTGGTGTTTCAGTTATAGCAATTTTTGAGTTGTTTTTGAGTTCGATTGTTTTTTTATCTTCTTTTGTTTTTTCTTGAATTTCAGGTTTGTTTTCGTTTGGAGAATTAGAAGATTCATTTTCTAAAACGATCTTGTTTTCAAATCCAATATTCGATTTAAAAATAGTATTCAATGCAAAGAAACCAAGAATAAAAGCAGCTGCAATTCCAGTATATTTCAGCCAAAGCGGAAGTATCTTCCGGTCTTTTTTTTCCTCCTTCAAAGCTTCTTGGATGATTAGCCAAGTTTGTTCATTGGGTTCTGCTTCAAAATCTTTGAATCTTTCCTGAAACAATCGGTCTATATTTTTATTGTTTTTCATTTTGCCGACGATTCGAATTTAATTTCTGTTAATTTTTCAATTTTTTCTTTCAAAATCAATCGGGCTCTAAAAAGATTTGATTTTGTGGTTCCTGTAGATAGGTTCAGCATCTCACTGATTTCCTTATGCGAATAGCCATCAAGAACATACAAGCTAAACACGATCCGGTACTGATCTGGTAATTCTTGAATGATTTGGAGCAAATAATCCAGAGATATTTTTTCATTGTCTATCTCGAGTTCGACTTCTGCAATATTATCATCTAGTATTTCTAGAAATCGTGTGTCTTTAAAACGTAATAAGGCATTGTTTATCAGTATTCTTTTGGCCCAACCTTCAAAAGATCCTTTGCCAGTAAACTGATCCATTTTCTTGAAGATAATGATAAAACCATCTTGCAAATTATCTTGTGCATCATCATAATTACGAGAATACTTTAGACACACCCCAAAAAACTTCTTAGCAAACAATTGATACAATTGTTCTTGAGCTTTGGGATGCTTCTTTTTACAATCCGCAATTATTTGTTCTAGAGTCACAGAATTGCTTTGTTTGTTACGGAATTACTTGTATTTCTACATCTTCAAATACGTCTTTTCCAGCTGTATCTTTACCTTTGTAAAACTTAAAAATATAAGAACCAGTTGCCGTTACAACAAAGTTAAAAGAGGTTTCGGATACTGGAGGAACTTCAGAGGTACAAATTTGTTTGTCTTTTACTGCAGATTGGATTGCTATTGTTCTTTTGTTCAAATCTTTAGCGTAATAGATTCCTTGATATATATGACAGGCTGTAGGTTTTTGATATTTTAATTTAATCGTGTACGTTTCACCTAATTTAAAATTTGCTGGAAGTGTAAAGCTTTCTACAGGCAGCACACTGTAAGTATAAGTTTCGTTATCTCCATTGTCAAGACTACAACCTACTAGGGTTGTGATAAGTATTAAAATTAGTGCGATTTTCTTCATTTTTTTTCGATTTTTCAAGTTAATAATTTAGTGAACACTTTATATAAGAGTGGTCACGATGAAAAAGGTTGCTTTAAAAAAATGATTTTTTTCACTATTTTAAAAATCAGTAGAATTATTTTTAGGACTTACTCTTTTTTTTAACAAATTTTTTTAACGAATTAATTAGAATGCAAATAATACTAATTTGTTCTAAATGTATTGTATTTAGTTATTTAAGTATAATAATTCTGTGGTTTTTATTATAAAATTATAAAAACTAGGTTAGCAAATTTGCCACAAATCAGCACAAATTTTAAAAAGAAATTCTCCGTTAGTTTTACCAACTTTAGCAATATATTCTTGTGTTTTCTTGAAAACCGATGTTAAAATTAAAACGAAAATCTGGTAAAATTTAGACAAAAAAAATGCTCGGAAACTTTCCGAGCATTTTATATTAAGTAAATAAAAGAGTATTAGGCTTCTGCTAATTCTTTTATTCTAGCTTTTATTTTAACTTCTAATTCATCTGCTAATTCCGGATTGTCTTTAATTAAAGATTTTACAGCATCACGACCTTGTCCTAATTTTGTTTCACCATAACTAAACCAAGAACCTGCTTTTTTGATGATTTCAAATTCAACGGCAAGATCTAAAATCTCTCCTGTTTTTGAAATTCCTTCACCGTACATAATATCAAATTCAGCAATTTTAAATGGTGGAGCCACTTTATTTTTTACCACTTTTACTTTTGTTCTATTTCCAAGAACATTATCACCGTCTTTTATCTGTGTAGAACGACGGATGTCTAAACGTACCGAAGCATAAAACTTCAATGCGTTTCCTCCAGTTGTCGTTTCCGGATTTCCAAACATTACTCCAATTTTCTCTCTTAATTGGTTGATAAAGAAAACGGTACAATTTGTTTTGCTAATGGTTCCAGTTAGTTTTCGCAATGCTTGTGACATCAAACGAGCGTGAAGACCCATTTTAGAATCTCCCATTTCACCTTCAATTTCACTTTTTGGAGTCAAAGCAGCAACCGAGTCAATTACCACAATATCAATAGCACCAGAACGAATCAAATTTTCAGCAATTTCTAAAGCTTGTTCTCCGTTATCGGGTTGCGAAATGATAAGATTTTCAATGTCTACCCCCAATTTCTCGGCATAATTTCTATCAAAAGCGTGTTCCGCATCGATAAAAGCAGCAATTCCGCCTGCTTTTTGAGCTTCTGCAATAGCATGAAGTGTCAGGGTAGTTTTACCAGACGATTCTGGACCATATATTTCAATTATTCTTCCTCTTGGATATCCACCAACTCCTAAGGCTAAATCGATGCCTAGAGATCCTGAAGAAATAGTTTCTACTTCAACAATGGCTTTGTCTCCCATTTTCATCACCGTCCCTTTTCCGTAGGTTTTGTCTAGTTTGTCAAGCGTAAGTTGTAGCGCTTTTAATTTGGATTCTTTTTCTGTACTCATCTTCTCTTTTACCTTTTCTTTCATCGATTTGTATTATTTTATAACTGTAAGAAACTGACAGGATGATTAATTATCCTGAAAATCTCAATTGTGCAAGAACATTTATTTTCGTAAAAATACTTCTTTTTTTAATCAAAAATTTTTCTTTTATGAATATTTTAAATTAGAAGCAAAATCTTATTTTAGAGTTTTTATACAAACAGCGCTTTTAATTCTGTTGCATCATGAGGGTTCATTTTTCCAGAAATAACTAAACTTAATTGTTTGCGTCGCAATGCAGCTTCATAGCGTTGTTTTTCTAATTCAGTTTCAGGAATAATTTGTGGCACTTCTACTGGTCTTCCTGTATCATCCACAGCAACAAAAGTATATATTGCTTCATTGGCTTTGGTTTTGTTACCGGATTGTCTGTCTTCGACCCAAACATCTATATAAATTTCCATAGAACTCTTAAAAGCTCGCGAAACTTTGGCTTCGACCGTAACTACACTTCCTAATGGAATTGCTTTATTGAATGCTACGTGATTTACAGCTGCTGTAACCACAATTCTGCGGGAATGTCTATTTGCAGCGATACTTGCGGCGCGGTCCATACGGGCTAATAGTTCACCACCAAAAAGATTATTCAAAGGATTTGTTTCGCTTGGTAAAACTAAATCGGTCAATATTGTTAAGGATTCTGAGGGATGTTTTGATGTCATTATATGTGTCAATGTAAGTACTTTTTTTATTTTTAGTTTAACCAATAAACAGCTAATATAGCTGGTATAAAATAGATAACAATAGTTCTAGCGCCATCATAATCTTTAGCCAATCGTTGCCCAAAAAGGAGCATTAGTAAGGTAATGCAAGAAAATACAGCTCCATAAAATCCAAAAATTCTTCCGTTGTTTACCAATAGTTCGATGCAACCTACAACGCATAAGATGCCAGAAATTAATTCTAGTACTAGAATGTTTGCTAATGCCAAAGGCACACTGTTTTTTAAAGGTGTTTTCGAAAAATGCCCTTTTAACCAGTCTACATTATCTTTCCAGTAAAATAGTTTGTCATATCCAGATTGTAAAAAAGTAATGGCAAGGAAAATTAAAATCAAAATTGAAGTAATGTTGTTCATTTTTTTATTTTTTGTGAATTAAGCGAGTAAGTTTGATTGATAAATCGGTTAAAATAATTTTAGCATTTCCGTTTCGTTCTATATGATACATAGCATCCGAAAGCTCTTTGAAAATATCATTTATATTATTGCCATTAACAAAAGGCGCAAAGTTTTCTAATTTGAACTTTTCTACCTGTGGTTCCATATAAACCAAGCTTGATGTTTGATAATTTAATAAGAGTGCCTGACGAAACATATCGATACAAAAGTGCAGAAATTTTTTCTGAGTTTCTCTCCCTAAACCAGCAATTTGTTCACTCCATTGTATCAAATCTTGAATGGCTGCTGCGTTACCCTTGGCCCTAAAAGCTGCGCGAACCCAATCAACAAACCATTTTTCAAAAAAAGTGGATTCACTATCAGGCTGTAGTAATTGAAGTGCTTTATTGTAATTTCCTTGCGACTGATGTGCAATTTTTAAAGCAGTTTTAGAATCAATTTTTTCATTAGAAATTAATGCTTCAGCAATAACTCTATCGGGCAATCCATTAAAATTTAAAACTTGACAACGGGAACGAATTGTTTGTATAATATCTTCTTCATTCTCAGATATTAATATAAAAACGGTCTTGTCTGTGGGTTCCTCCAGTAGTTTTAATAATTTATTTGATGCGGCGATATTTAATTTATCGGCCATCCAAATGATCATTATTTTGTATCCGCCTTCAAAGGATTTTAAAGCTAACAATTTCAATATTTCCTGAGCATCATCAACCCTAATTTCTCCTTGTTTTTTTTTAAACCCTAGTTTTTGATACCAATCAAACAGGCTTCCGTTTTTATTTTGTTCTAAAAATTGCCGCCACTCTGTTATAAAATCAATGCTTTTTGGTTTTGTTTTTACTTCATCGGTACTAACTGTTGGATATATAAAATGCAAATCTGGATGCGAAGTTTTCTGAAATTTGAGATTACAAGCTGCGTTCAAACCTGAGTTTTCTCCATCTTGATTGCTACAGATAAGGTATTGGGCATAAGCAATTGCCATAGGTAAAGTACCACTTCCTTCAGGACCTACAAATAATTGTGCGTGTGGAATTCTACCCAAATCAGCACTTTTTGTCAAATGACTTTTAATGTATTCTTGTCCTAAAATTTCTGAAAATTGCATAAAGCAAAGATATAAGAAAATGGTTTAGTGTAAAATTTTAAGTGGCAAAGTTTGTTATGGTAATTACTATAATGCTAACAAAAAAAAGCAGTAGAGTAGGAGTCTGTGTTGAAATTCTTGTTTTTTTAGTTAATTATGTTTTTTAACTTATTTTTTTAAAATAAATATAAAATAATATTGCATGACTATATATAAAACCTTAGTATTGCAATATCAAGTAATGAAATATAAAATTAATAAGCGGAAGCCCAGTTTTTTTATAAGATTATAACGCTCTAATTATAAGGTACAAATGTCTTTTTTAATTTGTAGTTAGCATAATTTTTAAAAAAAGTAAAAGTGTAGTTTCCTCTTTTTATTCTTAAATAGATTAGATGTTTTGAAAATTTTCGGTACGTTTAATTTCTTTCTTGTTTTTTTAAGTTTATTAATCTTACAAATTTTTTAAATAATAATTTAAAAAAAAACGATGTATTGTTTGTTTTATCGGTATTCTGTACGTTTCCTTTAAATTTGTAATACTTTTATTTATCAACAATTGTTGATAAATGTTGTAAATTAATTTTTATTAATTACTTTTGTTTCTATAATATTAACTATTTATATTAAAATATGAAGACTAAAATTATTTTTTTAAGTGTTTTTTTATTCACTGCCAGCTTGGTTTTTTCTCAAAACAAAAACGCTCCAAGAAGTATTATTAGTTCAAGTGCCTCTATTAAAAAGTATCACGGTCTTGACGAATTGAAAGGGATGCAAAAAGGAGAGCTTTTGGAGTTGTATGTGGAACGAATACAAGTTTTAGTAAAAATATTACCTTATATAGCACTAGCAACAAAACCGGGTGTAACGATTACTGATATTGGGATACCTAATAATTCTGAAAATAAAAAAGCAATGGAAGCGCAAGCCGATGGTACGAGTGCCTTTCTTCTGTTAACAGTTGATTTTCAAAGGAGAATGTTACCCTATTCGGATAAAGATAATTTAATATCAGCTATTTTATTCTATGAAAATACAATGAAATCGCTACATGAATTCCATGAATTGTAATTTATTTAAATTACAATTCATTAACAATATTACCAAATCATTAACAATAAAAAATTACCTACTATTATGAAAAACATTACTCAAATCATTGGCGTGTTTCTTTTGATAACTTGTAGCGTAACTGCACAACAAGAAAAAGGAATAATTGGATCTAACAATTGGTTAAACAATTGGACTGAATTTAAACCTAACAAACAAGATTATGGAGAAGCTAATCGTATTTTGGCGGGTAATATCTCTGTAAACACAAGATTAGAAAAGAAAAACATATACTTATTACAAGGAAGTGTATATGTAACTAATAATGCTGTACTTACAATTGATCCTGGAACAGTAATAATCTGTGATTCTGAATCAAAAGCGTCTCTTGTTGTTACAAAAGGAGCTATGCTAGTTGCAGAAGGTTTAGAAACGGATCCAATCGTGTTTACATCTAACAAAAGTCTTAAAAAAGCTGGAGATTGGGGAGGAATTATTTTGCTAGGAGATGCACCAATAAACAAGTTTGGTGGTGTTGCCTCAGTTAATTTTGATTTAAATCTTGGATTAACTTCTTATGGAGGAACAAATGTAGCAAGTAATTCAGGTGTTTTAAGATTTGTAAGAGTAGAATTTGCTGGAGCAAAATTAAAAGGAATCGAAAACTTTAATTTTATTGTGTGGTGTTGGAAACAAAACGGTACTTGAAAATGTGATGGTAAGTTTTTCTGGAGGTGATTCATTCGAAATGATAGGTGGAGAGGTGAAATTAAATAAGTTAATTTCATTCAAATCTAGCAGCAATGATTTTAAATTTAATTATGGTGCTCAATGTACCATAGATAATTCATTAGCTGTACGTTCTTCTTATTTGTCAAGTAGTCTGGGTTCAAGATGTATCGATATTGCTTCTTATAATACTAAATCAGAAGTTGATTTTACTAAAAAACAAACTTTGGTTGTTGCTACAAACTTAACTTTGCTTAATGGTAGCGATAATATAAGTGCTGATATTGAATCAGGATTGGTAAAAGAGGCTATCTATGTTGCAGAAAATTCTGCTTTGGAATGTAGAAAAACAGTGATTTCAGGATTTAATCCAGCGGTATTATTAGATAGTAAAACAGCAGTTAACGATAAAAATCTAAAGAAAATTAAATTTGAACAGATGTATTTTAATTTCTGTAAAGGAAATATTTTTACTGAATTTGATTCAAATAACGAAGATTTAGAAGGTTGGTATAGTAATGGTGCTTTTGCAAATGTTTACTCTAAAAGTGATAATAAAGAAACTTTTATTGATTTTTTAAATGAAAAAAGACCTGATTTTAGATTGAGAATAGGAAAAATTGTTGCTTCAAATGTTGACAAATAATTTTAGTATTCAATAGTGTAGATTTTAGCTTAATTTAACAGCATTTTTTACATCTAAAGATATATTTGTTGATAATGCTAAATTAAAGACAGTTAAGCGATTGCTTCAATGGTAAAAAAATCTTTTTCTTGTTTCTTGTTTTTTGCGTTGTCATTAACAAGTTACACTTATGCTCAACTATCGATTAGTACTCCTACACTTAGCTTTACTCAAATTTGTGCTGATGCAGGTTATAATAATGCGAACCCTACTTTGTCTACGGTTACATTTAGTTTCTCACCGCAATCTGCCTTGACTGCTAGTAATCAATTTATAGTAGAATTGTCGGATCCAAGTGGAAGTTTTTCTAATCCCACCATTTTAGTAAGTTCTGATGCAGGAGCAGTAACAACATCGCCTAAAACCTTAGGATTTGCTGTTCCCGTAAATATGGCAGGTGAAAATTATAAAATAAGAATAAGGAGTACAAGCCCCGCAAAGATTAGTGGTGAATCTACTCCTTTTTCTGCTTATTATTTAATTCAAAACACGCCTTTTTCAATCAATAATTTTGTTGCTAATGCTACGTATTGTACGGGAGGAAATTATGTTTTAAAAATTGATAATCCCGGAATAGTAGGAAATGATTCCCCATTAAAATACCCTTCTTTAACCTATAAATGGTATAAGGAAACTAATCTTTTGCCCATTCTTGTGGGAAACGCTACAAATCTTACCGTAAGTCAACCCGGAACTTATTATGTTGAAACCAATTATGGTTCCTGTACCTCTTATTCCTATTCCAATAGAGTAAAAGTTTCTGAGGCCAGTACACAGGTATTGACTATTGCATCTAGCAAAGGAAATCCTTTCTGTGCTTCCGCTGGACCAACTACTTTAAGTACTCAAACTGCTAACAGCTATCAATGGTATCTTAATGATGTGTTAATAGCTGGTGCTACAGAAAACACGTATGATGCTATAAAGGGTGGTTCTTATGCTGTAAAAGTAGATTTTGGAGGATGTGTAACCAACTCAATAATAAATTTGCAAGAAGTACAATTTGCAAGTACAATTAATACTTCAGGAACAATCACAATAGACGAAGGTGCAACACACAAGATAATTAGTACAACTGCTGCAGTAGATCCAAGCTACCAATGGTTTTTGAATGACGTTTTAATTACGGCTGCCATTGGAGCAACTTATGATGCAACCTCCATAGGAGATTACAAACTAATTATTAGTCAAGGTTCAGGATGTTTAGTGTCAAGTGAATTTCTTTTTACCATAAAATACCCAGTTATTGATTCAAATGTGGTTACAATACCCAATTTAATTAGTCCAAATGGTGATGGTGTAAATGATACTTGGGTAATTCCTCAAGAATATATAGGAGGAACTAATACCGAGATAGAACTGATAAGTTCCTCAGGGAAACAAATTTTTAAAACCAATAATTATCAAAATAATTGGCCAGAGAGTAGTATAGATTTCAAAAATGTAAACCCCGTTTTTTATTACATCATTACCACTCAAGATAAAAATGTTAAAAAAGGTTCTATAACTGTAATTAAATAACATGAAGAAATTTTTACTATTCGTTATTTTTTTTTACGGCTCACTACAATTACTCTATTCTCAAGACAATGTCAAAGAGGATGGAGTTGTTTCGTTTTCATTACCTATTCGCAATTCTTTAAAATTTAATAAGTTTCTAATCAATCCTGCTTTTAGTTTTGTTCGTGAACAAGGCAGTTATCTTAGTTTTTATAATAAAAAACAATGGGTACAATTTGATAATGCTCCTCAAACTTATTTTTTTAGCTATGCAGGCCGATTTAGAGAAAATCAAGGAGTTGCCCTTGGATTTTTTCAGCAAAATTATGGTGTACTAACCACTTTTGGAGGAGTAATTAATTTTGCTCAAAATATTGTTTTAGATCAAGATAGCAATCTAACTTTTGGACTTAATTTAGGGTTTTATAAAAGTGGTCTCAATACTGGTAAAGTAATTACTAACTATCCTGATGCTTCTTTAGACAACATTCCTTCTAATTTTTTATTTTCTGCAAATCCAGGTATAAATTATGGAACTGCTTTCCTTGATTTTGGTATTAGTTTTAACAATGTTTTTTTATACAATCTAAAAACTTCACAGATAGTTCAGGATGATCCTGAAAAAAGCATCGAATTACATGCTATGCATACGGGTTACCTAGAAACTTCTGGGTTTTTTGATAGGAGTAAGTTTTCTGCTTTAGTCAAAACAGATCTAAAAAAAGAGAAAACTGTCATATCAGGATTGGTCATGTTTACTATTCCTAGCGGAGTTTGGGCTCAGGGTGGTTATAATACGTTATATGGTATGTCAGCTGGTTTGGGATTGAATATCACACCTAAGATATCAATTGAATATAATTTTGAAAAAGCGACAGGGAATCTGGCCAGTTTTGGTGCTTCTCATGAGATTACACTAGCTTATAAATTTAAAAGTAATAAATATTATCAAGATGATGAAGAAACTGAAGGAGCAATTATTAATGTTCTTCAGACGAATAAATCGGTTGCTTCAAAACCAAAACCGGTTACTCCTACTCCAGACAATTCAGTTGCAGCAGCTAAAGCAGCAGCGTTAGAAGTTGCAAAAGCTAATGCATTAGCAAAAGCAGCAACTGATGCCAAAAATAAAGCGGATGCCGAAGCAAGAACTAAATTAGCGTTGGAAAATCAAGCAAAAGCAGTCGCTTTGGCAAAAGCAACTGCTGATGCCAAAAATAAAGCTGATGTCGATGCAAGAGCTAAATTAGTATTGGTAAATCAAGCTAAAGCAATCGCCTTGGCAAAAGCAACTGCTGATGCCAAAATTAAGGCAGAAGCAGATGCTAAAGCAAAAGCAGTAGTACAGGCAAAACCAAAGGCAGTTGCTCCAATTAAAGTAGATACTGATGCGAAGGCGAAAGCAGCAGCACTTGCACAAGAAAAACTAGCTGCAGATGCTAAAGCCAAATTAGCAGCGGAGACTCAAGCGAAAGCAGCAGCACTTGCACAAGAAAAATTGAATGCAGAAGCCAAAGCCAAATTAGCAGCGGAAGCTCAAGCCAAAGCAGCAGCACTAGCACAAGAAAAATTGAACGCAGAAGCCAAAGCCAAATTAGCGGCAGAAGCTCAAGCAAAAGCAGCAGCACTAGCACAAGAAAAATTAAACGCAGATGCTAAAGCAAAATTAGCAGCAGAAGCTCAAGCAAAAGCAGCAGCACTAG
>CBDUEE010000041.1:0-14999 GCA_965366105.1 uncultured Flavobacterium sp.
TGAGTACTACAACTATGCCTTTTGTGGCTTTCAAAGTAAAAGACATTTCTCTAGCAGCTTGGGGAAGAAAAGAAATTGAACTGGCTGAAGCTGAAATGCCAGGTTTAATGGCGCTTCGTGCTGAATATAAAAACGAACAACCGCTTGCTGGTGCTCGTATTGCAGGATGTTTGCACATGACTATTCAAACTGCAGTTTTGATCGAAACACTTATCGCTCTTGGAGCTGAAGTTACTTGGTCTTCTTGTAACATTTTCTCAACTCAAGATCAAGCTGCTGCTGCAATTGCTGCTGCTGGAATTCAGGTTTATGCTTGGAAAGGCTTGAACGAAGAGGATTTTGACTGGTGTATTGAGCAAACCTTATTCTTTGGTGAAGATAGAAAACCATTGAACATGATTCTTGATGATGGTGGAGATTTAACGAACATGGTTATTGATCGTTTCCCAGAATTAGTTGGTGGTATCAAAGGTTTATCTGAAGAAACTACAACTGGAGTTCACAGATTATACGAAAGAGTAAAAGCGGGAACGTTACCAATGCCAGCTATCAATGTAAATGACTCGGTTACTAAATCGAAATTTGACAACAAATACGGTTGTAAAGAATCGGCTGTTGATGCAGTTCGTCGTGCAACAGACATTATGCTTGCTGCAAAAAGAGTTATTGTTTGCGGATACGGTGACGTAGGAAAAGGTACTGCTGCTTCTTTTAGAGGTGCTGGATCTATTGTAACAGTTACTGAAATTGATCCAATTTGTGCTTTACAAGCAGCAATGGACGGTTTTGAGGTTAAAAAATTAGATACCGTTATAGCTACTGCTGATATCATCATCACCACTACTGGAAATAAAGATATCGTTCTTGGTTCTCACTTCGAGAAAATGAAAGACAAAACGATCGTTTGTAACATCGGACACTTTGATAACGAAATTGATATGGCTTGGTTGAACACGAACCACGGTGCATCAAAAATAGAGATCAAACCGCAAGTTGATAAATACACAATTGCTGGAAACGACATTATCGTTCTTGCTGAAGGACGTTTGGTAAACCTTGGTTGTGCTACAGGTCACCCAAGTTTTGTAATGAGTAACTCCTTTACAAACCAAACTTTGGCACAAATTGAATTGTGGAAAAACAGCGCGGCATACAACAATGACGTGTATATGTTACCAAAACATTTAGATGAAAAAGTAGCTTTCTTACACCTAGCTAAATTAGGCGTTGAATTAGAAACATTACGTGACGATCAAGCCGCTTATATTGGTGTAGAAGTTGAAGGACCATACAAACCAGAATATTACAGATACTAAATGATTTTAGATTGCTGACTAGCGATTTATGATTTTAGATTTAAACCCCGATTTCGAAAGAAATTGGGGTTTATTTGTTTAATTATGTTTTCCTACAAGTTATATTCAGCTTTTGATAGACAATTATTATACAATTAATATATAAAATGTTGTAATTTATTAGTTCGAATTTAGTTGAAATTTACAATTATATTTTTAACTTAAATAATTAATAAAATGTCAAACAATAATAAAAAACAATTCGGAGTTTGGATGGATTCTCAACATGCTACAATAATTGGTAGAGATGAAAATAATGAAGGTGAATTTAAAGTTCTTGGTCACGAAAAATACAGTGGAGTTCCTGGAAATTCAAATGAAAATGCAGAACATAATCACGAAGTAACTTTGAGAACAAAATTCTTTAAAGATATCACTTCTCATATGCAGAATGTTGATGAATTGCATGTAACAGGAACTGGTGTCGTTCAAGAACAATTTATTAATTATCTTGCTGAAACTTCACAATATAAGAATGTAAAAACTTCTGAATGTACTACCAACAAAATGAGCGATGAAGATACAGTTGCTCACATTTCAAATAAATTTAATTAATTATTAAATTTATCAGATTTAAAAAAACCTCAATTTTCTCAAATTGAGGTTTTTTTTGATTTCTACAACATATTATTTCATTTTTCCTAAAATTTATTTTTCCTAACCTTGACGTTTTTTTGGATTTCTCAACAATTATCTTTGTCTAAAACAAATAATTTTCACTCTTAAATCTGGTAAATTAATTTTAAATCAGCATAGCGATACATTTCTACTACTACTAATTTTATCTAAATAATTTCTAAAAATAGTATTAAAAGTTTACACAGCATTTTGACTGGCTAATTTTAGTAACTCATTCACAAACATAACTTTAGGTCAATTCGAATTATGGAAAAACAACACGGAATACAAGAATAACGTTAATATGTTTCCAAAACATTTAGATGAAAAAGTAGCCTTCTTACTCTTAGCTAAATTAGGCACTTAATTGGAATTTTTCGTGACGACCAAGCGGCATATATAGGTGTAGAAGTTTTAAATCCTTACAAACTAGAATACTACAGATATTAATTTTGGGAGTAGTCATTAGTAAATAGTGATTAGCTAAACATAATAAATTTAATCCCTCGCAGTAATGTGTGGGTTTATTGTTTTTGGGCATGTCCCTCCGTAAAAACTTCGGGTCAGGCTATTCGCTGTATCTTTTATTCCGCTAGCGCTTCACAAAAGGATGTCGCTGCTATCCTTCATGCAACCTAATTTTAATTCCTGCAAAAAAATTAAAATTTTACAATTATACAATAACTATATTTTTGTATTCCATTATATTTGAGGTATCTAAAACATTTTTAAATTTAAATTATGAAACTTTTTTTAATTACAATAATAGCTTTTTTAAGTGCTATTGCAACAAACGCACAATTTTCTAATTCGCAAAGACAAATGAATGCGGCGGTTCAAATGACAAGACAACAAAATCAGATGTTTATGCAAATGCAACAACAGCAACGCCTACTAATAAATAACAAAAATAGAACGGAAACAGCTGAAAGCAAATTAAATAAAGAGCAAAAAAAAATTGAAAAACTAAAGCAAAAAATAGTAGAGCTTTCAGCTGAAAAAGCTGATTTAGAAATTACTAAAAATAATTTAAAAAGCGCAAGCGAAGGTACTAATCAAAATAAAATTGATAAAGTTGAAAAAAAGCTGGCTAAAACAGAAGAAAAATTAACTAAAACAAAAATAGAATTAGATGCCTCTTCAACAAAAGTTACAACCTATAAAAAAGAAGTAGAAAAATTTAAAGAAGAAAAAAAAGTACTTACAAAGAAACAAAAAGAAGAAGAGCAACAAAAAAAAGAAGAGAAGGAATTGAAAACAAAAGAAAAAGAAGATAACAAAAGAGCAAAAAGTAACTAGTTTTATAAACATCAAAAACATTCATCCTCGCAAACTTACTTAGATTACGAGGATTTTTTTTAGTTGTTTTGCACTGATCATTAAACCATTCCAATTATTTGACATCTTAAATAGAATCAATTCCATTTAATATGTCGAAATCTTACTCTATTCTTTTCTTTTTAATGTGTTCTTTGTTCTCCAACGCTCAGGAAAAATACACTATCAAAGGGAAGGTAATCGGTGCTAACGACAAATTACCTTTAGAATCAGCTACTGTTTATTTTACCAGTGTAAAAGACTCTTCCATGCTAGAATATACCTTGACAGATAAAAATGGAGATTTTATATTTAGCGTAAAAAAACAAGAAAAACCTGTTTTTTTGAAAGTAACCTATATGGGTTTTGAAACACATAAAGAAGAAGTAAAAGAGATTAATGCTAATCGAGATTTCAAGACTATTTCTCTTATAGAATCTACAAACATGCTTGCTGGTGTTACTATAATAGCCGAAGAACCACCTATTAGAGTAAAAAACGACACCATCGAATTCAAAGCGTCTTTATTTAAAGTACGTCCAGACTCAAATGTAGAAACTTTACTAAAACAATTACCTGGTTTTGAAGTAGACAGCGACGGAAAAATTACTGTAAATGGAAAAGAAGTAAACCAAGTATTAGTAAACGGAAAACCATTTTTTGATCGTGATGGAACGATGGCTTTGAAAAACTTACCAGCTGAAATTATCAACAAAGTTCAGGTTTCTGACTATAAAACAAAAAAAGAAGAATATTCTAAATCCGAATCCACTTCGGATAATTCGAGTATCAACCTAACTATTGACAAAGAAAAAAACAAAGGTTATTTTGGTAAATTTTTAGGCGGATATGGAACTAATGACCGCTATGAATCAAGTTTTATTGTCAATTTATTTAACAATAACAGAAAAATAAGCCTTTTAGGATCTTCTAATAATATCAATGCACCTGGTTTTTCTATGGATGAAGTTTTTGATAATATGGGAGGTGGCCGGAACAATAGAGGCGGTACTACTAGAAACATAGCCAAAGGAATAACAAAATCTAACTTGTTAGGATTAAACTATTCTGATGAATGGACCAAAGGTTTACAAGCTTCGGCAAATTACAATTTTTCGAATACGGAAACGGATAATTTATATAAATCAAAAGCTATTAATTTCTTGCCGACAGGAACTTTTACGACTGAATCTCGATCTAAAACAAAAAATGAAAATACCAGTAATAAAGCTGGCGTTGAACTAGAATACAAAGCAATTCCAAGTATTCGAATTTTTGCTGCTCCAAAATTCTCAACTTCTAAATCAAATAATTATTCTGAATCAGAAAGCAGTTCTAGAGATGAAACTGGCATATTGACTAATAATTCTAACTCAAAATCAGATAATCAAAATATATCGAACAACTTTGGAAACACGATCAATTTTAATAAATCCTTTGAAAAGAAAGCTAGAAATATAAGTGTTGTCCTGAATAATAGCAACACAAAATCAAATTCAAACGGATTCACAAAATCCGAAACATCCTATTACGCGACACAAACAAGTGATAACAGAAATCAAAATAATATTTCTGAGAATACTAATGACTCTTATTCTGCCGAAATTGAATATACAGAACCTATAACGGATTCGCTCCGCTTTAAAATAGGAATAGAATATAATTTTAGCAACGCAACTAACGATATTAGAACGTATAACTTCAACACATTAGATCAAACTTACTCAGATTTGAATGACTTACAATCTAATTATACATCGTCTAAACAAAACACCATTATGCCAAAAGCAGGAATCCGTTTTGAGAAAAATAAATTTAAAGTCGACATCAACTCTTCATCTTCCATTGTGCAATATAACAATCATTCAGATTATATAAATCAAGCAACTGATTTAAACAAAAAATACATTTTACCAAATTTAAGCGGACAATTTAGATACAATATAGACCGTTCGAAAGCGCTTACGACCAGATATAGTTATTCGGTTTCATTACCCTCTTCCAATCAATTGCTTTCTGTAGTCAACCTTTCAAATCCTTTAAATACCATTACCGGAAACCCTGATTTAAAACCCAATGAAAAACACAGTGCCAACATCAATTACAGAAATTTTGATTTCCGCACCCGCACAGGCTACAACCTTTACTTAAATAGTGATTTTTATACCAATGAAATAATAACATCTTCAATTTATGATGCTAATAGAAAAAAGAATACTACTTACGCAAATATATCGGGTACTTATGCCATTTCTGGAGGAGGAAGCTGGAATAAATCCATCAAACAAGAAGCAAATTTATTGCGGTATGGAATTGCGTTAAACGCTAATTTATCAACTTCCAAAGGCTTTATTGATGGTGTATTATTTGACGCTAGTTCTTTGGGAATAAGTCCTAGAGTATATTTAAACTATGATTATGGAGAACTATTCTCAGTAGCGCCATCGTATAACTTCTTGTATAACGAAACACAATACGATAATTACTTAACCAAATCAAGTTCGAATGTTGTACATAAATTAAACATACAAACTACTAACTATTGGCCAAAAAACTGGACTTGGGGAAATGATTTTGGTTATACGTATAACTCAAAACTTTCGTCTGAATTCAAGAAAGATTTTTATTTATGGAACACTAGTTTGTCTTATAGCTTTTTTGACAAAAACTTTATTGCCAAAGTCAAAGTCTATGATCTATTGAATCAAAATCAAAGTACTGTTCGAACTATTTCGGCAACAACAATTCGTGATGACGAAAATACAATCTTAAAACGCTACGCTATCTTCTCTTTGACATATAAAATTCAAGACTTTTCTGGAATGAAAAATCCTCCAGGAACTAGAAATAACAGAGGTAGAGGAAATAGAGGAAAGACAATAGAAGAATAAGATTTCGCCTAGAGGCTTTTGTTTAGGAGTTGCTGTTTGCGTTGCTAATTAAGACGAATGCAATGTTTTTATTTTTAACTATAGGAGAAAATAAGTTTTAAAATTAATCTTCATTGTTGTTGAAAAAACATTTGGTTAAATGGTAATTGTTTATTGCTTTGTTTTAATAAGTTCCTATAAGCAGCTAGTGAGATAGTTAAATGTATCAAATAATTTATGCTTTTGACTTATTTCAAAAGTTGTGTCAAAAACTCAATTTATCTTCTTTTCTCAGCAAAAAAGCGTTTCATTAAATCAGCAGCTTCATTGGCTAAAACACCACTGACAACTTTTGTTTTGGGATGCAATTGTGTTCCCATTTTTATAAAACCACGATTTTCATCACTGGCACCATACACAATTTTCGAAATCTGACTCCAGTATAAAGCGCCAGCACACATTTGGCAAGGTTCGAGTGTTACATAAAGCGTACAACCTATTAAATATTTTCCTCCAAGAAAATTGGCAGCAGCAGTAATAGATTGCATTTCGGCATGAGCCGTTACATCAATTAGTAACTCCGTAAGATTATGACTTCGAGCAATAATTTTATTGTCAATTACAATAATGGCTCCTACAGGAATTTCTTGTTTGTCAAAAGCTATTTGTGCTTCTTGCAATGCTTTTTTCATGAAATATTCGTCGGTAAAAGGATTTATCATAAGTGGAACGTAGATTTATAATTCTTTTTGAAACAAGTTTTTTTAACGATTGTAAAAATACAATTTCAAATCGTACATTTGCTTTATGTCAACTACTTTACTTTCAAAACTAACCAATCCCACTGATTTACGCTTACTCGCAGAAGCTCAACTTCCTGCAGTAGCACAAGAACTCCGCAACTTTATAATTGATGTAGTTTCTGTAAAAGAAGGCCACTTAGGCGCAAGTTTAGGCGTGGTAGAACTCACTATTGCATTGCATTATGTTTTTGACACACCAAATGACTTATTAGTTTGGGATGTGGGACATCAAGCTTACGGACATAAAATTCTAACGGGCCGAAGAGAAAATTTTCATACAAACAGACAATTAGGTGGTATTTCTGGTTTCCCAAAAAGGAGTGAAAGTGTCTATGATGCCTTTGGCGTAGGCCATTCTTCTACTTCTATTTCGGCAGCATTAGGAATGGCAATTGCTTCCAATTTGAAAGGGGATTTCAACAAACAACATATTGCAGTGATTGGCGACGCTTCAATTGCTTCCGGGATGGCTTTTGAAGGGTTGAATCACGCCGGAGTTACAAATGCTAATTTATTAGTCATCCTAAACGATAACGCAATAGGTATTGATCCCAGTGTTGGAGCTCTGAAAAAATACCTCACTGCCGTAAAACAAGGGAAAAACCCAAGACAGAATAACATGATTAAGTCTTTGAATTTTGATTATTCAGGACCTATAGATGGTCATGACATTTTTGCAGTAATCAAGGAATTAAAACGTTTACAAAAAATAAAAGGCCCAAAATTTCTTCATATTATCACCACAAAAGGTAAAGGATTAAAACAAGCAGAAGAAGATCAGGTAAAATATCATGCTCCGGGGAAATTTGATGCTTCTACTGGAGAAATATATAAAAAAGTAGAGGACAATCTTCCTCCAAAATACCAAGACGGTTTTGGTTTAACCGTATTAGACTTAGCCAGAGAAAATGAAAAAATCATAGGAATTACTCCAGCAATGCCGTCGGGAAGTTCTCTGAATTTTATGATGAATGAATTTCCAGAACGTGCTTTTGATGTGGGAATTGCAGAACAACATGCGGTCACTTTAGCGGCTGGAATGGCAACTCAAGGAATGATTGTGTACTGCAACATTTACTCTACATTTTTGCAAAGAGCCTACGACCAAGTAATACATGATGTCGCTTTACAAAACTTACCTGTTATTTTTTGTTTGGATAGAGCAGGTTTAGTCGGTGAAGATGGCGCTACACATCACGGTGTTTTTGATATCGCTTATTTACGCTGTATTCCCAATATGATTGTGTATGCACCCATGAATGAAATCGGACTACAAAATATTTTATATACTGCACAATTAGCCTTGGATCATCCTATTGCTATTCGCTACCCTCGTGGTCGTGGTGTAATTACCGATTGGCAATCTAAACATGCTAAAAATTATCAAGAAATAGAAATCGGAAAAAGTACCTGTATTAAAAAAGGATCAAAAGTAGCTGTATTATCAAATGGAACAATTGGTAATAATGTCACTTTAGCTATTGCCAAAATAAAACATCCAGAAACAATAGCACATTATGATTTTGCCTTTGTAAAACCATTGGACGAAAATGAATTACATGCTATATTCAAAAATTTCAAACATATTATAACAATTGAAGATGGAACTATAAAAGGTGGTTTTGGAAGTGCAATACTCGAATTTGCCGCTACGAATAATTATACTACAAAAACAATCCTACTTGGAGTTCCCGATGAATTTATTGAACAAGGAACTGTAGCCGAATTACAACAAATTTGTAAAATTGACGTTAAAAGTCTTGAAATACTTTTTTCAAGCTATTAAAATAATTATTTTGCCCTCTTTAATACAACTACGCATATATGAAATCATTACCCTATACGATACTCTTCCTTGCGCTCTCCATATCTTTCAATTGTTTTTCACAACAAACCATTAAAGAAACTATTCAAATATCAATTTTTGACACAATAAAACCTGCAACAAAACAATTAGCTGCGGCCAAACCAATTACAATAGTCCTCAAAATACAAACTAAAACACACTACCTTCCTTTTTCTTACTGGAGCAAAAAGAACACTGTAGGTTTTGATATTTCTGAAATAGCATTTGTAAACTGGAATGCAGGAGGAACAAGTTCGGTATCAGGATTATTAAAAGGGAAGTTCCTTAGAAATTATAATAGAAGCAATTACAACTGGTCTAATGAATTAATTTTTAGATATGGTATGAATAAACAAGATGGAAAAGAATTAAAAAAAACCGATGATGCCCTCCAGTTTAACGCTACATTTAGTTATAGACAAGACACACTTTCAACTTGGTTTCATTCTGCCAAATTTAATTTCAACACACAATTTACAAACGGTTATTCTTATCCAAATACTAGTATTGCCATCTCAAAACCATTTGCACCAGCTTATATTTTTATGGGAATAGGTGCCGAAAATATTAATAAAGAAAAGAATAGAGCATTTTACATCTCTCCATTTACACTTAAAACTACTTTTGTTTTAGATCAAGCTCTTGCTGATCAAGGAGCTTTTGGTGTGCCTAAAGCTATTTATGATGACAATCAGAATTTAATCTCTCCAGGAAAAAAATCAAAAATGGAACTTGGTTTTCTAGTCACTAGCAAATATAAAAAAGAAGTTTTCAAAAATATTAATTTAGAAAATCGTGTAAGCCTATATTCTGATTATATAAACCGTTTTGGAAATATAGACATCAATTGCGATCTTCAAGTAGAATTAGTCGTAAATCAATATGTTAAAGCCAATATTGGAGCTCATGTAATATATGATGACGATATTAAATCAAAAAGAGAAATTGCAGGAATACAAGTTACGGAAGGGCCAAAAGTACAATTAAGGCAGGCAATTGGCGTTGGATTAGAATATGTATTTTAAAAAAAAAGCCCTAAGAAAAATATTCTTCAGGACTCTTATTTATTATTAAGCTAAAATTATTAATTTTTTACGGCAGTTATCGTTTTATAAAATAAAAGGGCATGTTCGTCTGTGAGCATCGAAATAAAATGACAAATGTGTAGCAATCTTTCGTATATATTTTCTTTTTCTAAATGATGTTTCTCTGGTAATAATTTCAATATAAGCGAATCATAATTAGACTCATTCCCATCAAATTTATTATTATAAGCCGTTATAAATTTATCCAATAGCGTTTGTATGATTTGGTAGCCCACAATTTCTTTTTCTATAACTTCTCTACTTTGATAGATATTATTGACACTAATTTTAATAATATCGTCCATTTGAACTTTATACTTACTCTTATCTGTCAATGAATACGGAAATTTACCGTTTAAAATAGCTTCTTCGTTATCTACAAAAACTTTTACGGCATCACTTATTAAACTGCCAATTGCTAAAGCACGCAAATAACTGATTCTATCTTCTTTAGTGATTAGCGATTTATATTTTGAAGTATCGATACTGTCTTTTACTAATTTAATTAAGTATTCTAAAGCAAAGTCTTCAGAAACTAATCCTAAATTTATTCCGTCTTCAAAATCAATAATAGTGTAGCAAATATCATCGGCAGCTTCGACTAAATAGGCTAATGGGTGTCTTTCAAAACCAATATCATTCCCTGATTTATTTGGAATCAAACCCATATCAGCAGCTACTTCCTGGAAAAACTTTTTATCAGTTTGAAAAAAACCATATTTTTTATCGGCGATATTTTTGGTTGGTTTTTTAGGCAAACTTTCTTTTGGGTATTTCATAAAAGCACCTAAAGTCGCGTAAGAAATTCTAAGTCCACCTTCAATTCCAGGACGGCTCGCTGTCAAAACCGAAAAACCATTCGCATTTCCTTCAAAATCAATTAAATCCTGCCATTCTTTATCCGAAACTTGGCCCTTGTATTTTTGTCCGTTTCCAATAGAGAAATATTCTCCAATCGCTTTTTCACCTGAATGCCCAAAAGGTGGATTCCCAATATCATGTGCTAAGGAAGCAGCGGCCACGATTGCCCCAAAATCATTCATGTGAAAACCATGAACTTCTTTTAAGTGCGGATATTTTTCAATAATCTTTTTACCCACTAATCGTCCTAAAGAACGTCCTACAACAGAAACTTCTAAACTGTGCGTCAAACGCGTATGAACAAAGTCAGTTTTTGAAAGTGGAATCACCTGCGTTTTGTCTTGCAAGCTTCTAAAAGCAGCCGAAAAAACGATTCGATCATAATCTACTTCAAAACCCAGACGCGTATCATCTTGTTCTACACGCAATCTTTTGCCTTTGTCGCCTTGTCTTCTTAATGATAAAAGTTGTTCCCAGTTCATTTTTGTTATTTGTAATTTTTAAGGAGCGAATATAAAGAAAAAGTAGACAGCTGAACTGAAAAATTACGCAATCGTCCTTGGTATGAATCATTATAAGTACCAATTAAAAAACCAATGCGGTACTGTGTTTGATTTCTCCCATCACAAAAACACTTTGTGTATTGCCTATATTTTCAATAGTTGATAATTTATTCATAACAAAATCCTGATAACTGGACATATTCGCAACCAAAATCTTTAGCATAAAATCATAATCTCCAGCAATATTATAGCATTCAATTATTTCTGGAAGGGCAACAATATCTTTAACAAAATTAGCACCTACATTTTTAGCATGCTCTTTTAGCCTGACGTTACAAAAAACAATCATGCCTCGATTCATTTTTTCTTTATCCAAAAGGGCAACATATTTCATAATATAACCTTCTCTTTCCAGTCTTTTTATACGCTCATAAACAGGCGTTGCGGTCAAGAATAATTTACCTGCGAGCTCTTTTATATTGATATTTGAGTTCTCTTGAAGCTGTTTCAGAATTTGCAAATCAATCTTATCTAAATTTTCCATAGTATTATTTACTGTTAAAAGCCATTTAAAAAATAGTATCAGAATAAAAAACTAATATAAACTATTCTGACAATTATATTTACTTAATATAATCACAAAATTAAGTATTAAATACCACTCACATATCTTTGCATAGTAAAAAATACTGAATAAAATGAAAACAAACAATCTTGGTTACCCCCGAATTGGTAGCAACAGAGAATTAAAAAAAGCCTGTGAATCCTATTGGGCAGGAAAAATTCCAGTAGAAGAACTTTTGGCTGCAGGAAAAACCATTCGTAAACAAAACTGGCAATTACAAGAAAATGCTGGAATCGACTTAATACCTTCAAATGACTTTTCATTTTATGATCAGGTACTCGATTTATCATTAACCTTAGGTGTTATACCAAAAAGATATCAGGAATTTGCCAAAACAAATTCGACTATTGATTTATATTTTGCGATGGCCAGAGGCTCACAAAAAAACGGCCAAGATGTTGTTGCCATGGAAATGACTAAGTGGTTTGACACCAATTACCATTACATAGTGCCTGAATTTACTAAAAACCAAGAATTCAAATTATTTTCAGAAAAAATAATTGATGAATTTAAAGAAGCTAATGATTTAGGGATCAAAACAAAACCGGTACTTATAGGCCCAGTTTCTTATTTACTTCTTGGAAAGGAAAAAGAAGACGGTTTTCATAGAATAGATCTTATTGACCGTTTACTTCCCATATATTTCGAAATTCTAGAAAAATTACAAAATGAAAATGTCGAATATATTCAGTTTGACGAACCCTTTTTAGCTTTAAATTTAACGGATCAGGAAAGAAGTGCAATTACTCATGTTTATAATGAAATAAATAAACGTTTTCCAAAAATCAAATTAATTTTAGCCAATTATTTCGATTGCTTTGGTGAAAATTTAGATACTATTTTAAAGTTACCCGTCGATACGCTTCATTTAGATTTAGTGCGTTGTCCGCTGCAATTAGATGATATTCTAGAATCTGGGCAATTATTGGGCCATGTCAATCTATCTCTTGGCGTAATTGATGGAAGAAATATTTGGAAAAATGATTTCAAAAATTCTTTAGCGCTTATTAAAAAAGCAACGAATGCACTTGGTGAAAACCGAATTCTAATTGCTCCATCTTGCTCCCTTATACATAGTCCTTGTGATCTGGAACTAGAAACCAATGATCAAACTTTAACACCAGAAATTAAGCAATGGCTGGCTTTTGCCAAACAAAAAATAGACGAAGTAGTCTTGCTTAAACAATTTGGGTCGAACGAAATAGATCCTGCAAACTCAATTCATTTTCAAGAAAACAATCACGCCAACGAAAACCGAAAAACATCAAAATTAATACACAATGACGCTGTAAAAAATCGCGTGGCTAGTATTTCGATAGAGGATGATAAAAGACAAAATACATTTCCAACTCGACGAAAAAAACAAATAGAGCTATTAAACCTTCCTTTATTCCCTACTACTACAATAGGATCTTTTCCGCAAACTACAGAAGTGCGCAGCTGGAGAGCAAAGTTCAAAAAAGGAGAATTAAACCAGCAGCAATATGATGATTTACTTGAAAAGGAAACAGAAGAAACCATCCGTTTTCAAGAAGAATCAGGCATAGACGTTTTAGTTCATGGTGAATTTGAACGCAATGATATGGTGGAATATTTTGGAGAACAATTAGAAGGATTTACTTTTACTAAAAATGGTTGGGTACAAAGTTATGGTAGCCGTTGTGTAAAACCACCTGTTATCTATGGTGATGTTTCTCGCCCAAATCCAATGACAGTTAAATGGGCTAAATTTGCTCAATCACTAACTCCAAAATGGGTAAAAGGAATGCTAACAGGTCCCGTAACGATCTTGCAATGGTCATTTGTTAGAAATGATCAAGCGCGATCAGAAACCTGTACACAAATCGCATTAGCCATACGCGATGAGGTAGTAGACTTAGAAAAAGCAGGAATCAAGATCATCCAAATTGACGAACCAGCCATTAGAGAAGGATTGCCATTACGTAAGGAAGAATGGGCAACTTATTTAGACTGGGCGATTAGAGCATTTAGGATTTCAGCTAGCGGCGTTCAAGATGACACTCAAATCCATACGCACATGTGCTATAGCGAATTCAATGATATTATTCAGAACATCGCCGATATGGATGCCGATGTAATTACAATAGAATGTTCGCGTTCGCAGATGGAATTACTGGATGCTTTTGCTGATTTTAAATATCCTAACGAAATTGGGCCTGGTGTTTATGACATTCATTCACCACGAGTACCTTCGAAAGTAGAAATGGTTAAATTATTAGAAAAAGCTTCTGCTGTAATTCCGATAGACCAACTTTGGGTTAATCCAGATTGTGGTTTGAAAACCCGTCACTGGGACGAAACTAAAAAAGCACTTATTGAAATGGTGGCTGCAGCAAAAGAAATGAGAATTGCAGTTGAAAATATAGCTATAGTATAATTTTGTAAATACAAAAGCCCCAGTAAAAAATTTACTGGGGCTTTCTAATTCAATTAAAAGTGTCTGCTTATAAAAAAAACTTACTTTAGGATCAATTAAAATTTGCTATAATTTTAATTTGGCAAGAAACTCATGCTTTTTCACTACATAAGTAACAGACAAGCTATCGTGCCAACCTCTTGATTCATCTGACAAAAAGGAGAATGCTTCAAAAGGAATTAGTCGCGCTAGTGTTCTTATAATAACGCTTTTCATATTAGGTTTACCACCAGTATGTTTGACTACTATTGTTTTAGTGAAATATTTTCCAAAAGTTCTAGATAGATATATCTCCATAATTGCGTAGTAAAAAAACAAAACTACCAGTCCAAAAAATAAATTTTCAATCAGTGTTAGTGAAATAATCCATTCTGATAATTTATAATTATTAGTCAATTGCCCAAGTATATTTATGACTGCACCAATACCTATCGTAATTACATAAATTATAAATGAATCGATAATAAAATTTAGGAAGCGTTGGCCTTTAGAAGCTAATAAATCATGTGTAATCGTAAATTCTTTAGTTTCCATTTTAGGGTGTTTTATTTAGAAAATAACAGTTCATCATTGTACTGCCTTCTCAAATATAGTGAATTATTAGGGTTTTAAAGTAGTCAAAAGCTACTCTTCCTACTTTTCTAAGAAATAAATTCTCATTATTTTGAAAATCAGAAAA
>CBDUEE010000042.1:0-14997 GCA_965366105.1 uncultured Flavobacterium sp.
ATGACTTTGCAGATTTAAACCCCAAAACTTTTTTAAATGCCTGTATTCTCTTTTTTAGAATATATTTTATTATAATTCATCTCCAGAATAGATTAATTACAATTTTTTTAGATTTGCTATTCAATTTTTATGAATAAGTTCTCGTTATTTGTTTTCGCGATTTGTATTTTTACAGAAATTGATCTAAAATAATGAAGTTATTTTTTAAAGCAAAACCAAAATCAACTGCAGCAGGTGTTTTAACTGAATTTTTTGGTGAAGCAGAATCTTGGCGCGAGACTAATGATAGCTTAGAGCCTTTAGTTGAATTAATTCGTTTAATTCGACCTTTGAAAGTAAAAAATAGTCAACCGATAGATTTGCAAGAAATCATTTCTTTTTTGAAACAGAATTATTCTTGTAGAAAACAACTTTCCATCTATTTAAAAGAAATTTTAAAAGACAGGAAGTTTAATAAAATCCTTTCTGACGCCGCTATTTTACAAGATGTTGATTTTATTTTCGAAGTCAAAAAGAGAATATTCGCCAAATTTTTGCCTTATCAACCACAAAAAGATACTTTAGAATATGTCCTCAATCAAGTTTTTTATCTTGCTAATGATGGGATCTGGATTAACAGAATTCCATTAAGTCAGTTAGCAGAACTGTACGATCTTCTGAAATTTAAGTCTATTTATGAAAGTATGGAGACTAATTCTGTTTTATCTGAAGTGTTAATCGCCCAGCATTTACTTATACAGCGAATCAGCGGTCGAGCAATGGAAACGGATGTTATTAAAATGGTTCCGGAATTTGAAGATCTAGAAAGTCCTTTTTCTGCTTTTGAAATGGAATTGTATTTGATAGAAGAAAGAATTAGAAATTCAGAAAAACATTACATCACTACTAGCGATATATCCTTTGCTCAGTTGCTAGTTTTACAAAAGCAATGTGAAGGATTTGTTGAAAAAGCATTTCATAATAGTTCAAAATATGGAATTTCGTTACGTGTAAATCAGCATTTATTAAAAATTAGGCAGCAATTGGAGCGACTAAAATTTTTAATTTCGTTGTTAACAGTCGATACTGAAAAAGATAAAAAAAATAATGGTATTGTTTTGGCTTTGCGATTAATAAAGTTCAATTGCTATAAAAACAATGTTCGTAAATTTATTTCAGAAAGCACACAATTAATTTCGTACGAAATCACACAACATACAGCCAAAACGGGTGAACACTATATTACAGAAAGTCGTAAGGAATATTTTCAAATGTTGAAAACCGCATTAGGTGGTGGTTTTATCGTAGGGATATTATGTATAATAAAAATAATGCTTTCAAGGGTAGATACCAGTTTTTTTGGACATGCTTTTATTTATAGTATGAATTATTCTTTTGGATTCATTGCCATTTATCTTTTAGGTTTTACTTTGGCTACAAAACAACCAGCGATGACGGCTTCGGCATTGATTAGAGCACTTGAAGAAGGTGTTTTACGACAAGGAACAGGTGCAGAGAAGCATAAAGCTTTTGCGATCCTTTTTGCTCGTGTTTTTCGATCTCAGTTTATTGCTTTTGTTGGTAATGTTGTTATGGCTTTTCCAGTTTCATTGTTTGGGATATGGCTAATTGATTATTTTTTTCATTATAATATTGCGGCAACTAAATGGGAATCTTTACTTATTGACATAAGTCCAATTCATTCTTTGGCTATTTTTCATGCCGCAATTGCAGGAGTTTTTCTGTTTCTTTCGGGGATTATTTCTGGTAGTGTTTCTAATAGGGATAAGCACAATCAAGTCTATTTTAGAATAACGGAACACCCTTTTCTTAAAAGAAACTTTGGTAAAACCAGAACAATTAAATTGGCAAAACTCTATGAAAAAAAAGGGGCTGGTATTATCTCTAATTTCTGGTTTGGAGTTTTTATGGGAAGCACAGCGTCAATAGGTTTGTTTTTAGGTTTAAATCTAGATGTTCGTCACATCACATTTGCTAGTGGTAACTTGGCGCTAGCATTATATGGCGCAAATTATGAAGTAAATTCATGGATGTTATTCTGGGGTATTTTTGGAATCGGAATTATTGGATTAGTCAATTTTATTGTAAGTTTTAGTCTTTCATTAGGGCTTGCATTTCGCTCTCGAGCAATTTCACTTTTTGAACTTCGTTTTGTCGCTGCTTCCATTTGGATTCATTTTAAATCAAAGCCTGTTAGTTTCTTTTTTCCAACAGAAAAGAAATCCAAATCAGTTGTAATCGAAAATTATTTGCATGTTGAAGGAACTGATAAGGTTGTAGAGCAGTAAAATTTTCTATAATGGGAATGATTATTCAATTCTTATAAAATGCAAGATTTAATTTCAAATAGAAAAATTATACACGTAGACATGGATGCTTTCTATGCTTCGGTCGAGCAAATGGACAATCCATTATTGCGTGGTAAACCCATTGCAGTAGGTGGATCTGAAAATCGGGGTGTTGTCGCGGCAGCAAGTTATGAGGCAAGAAAATTTGGTGTTCGCAGTGCTATAAGTGGTGCTGTAGCCAAAAAAAATTGTCCAGAACTCATTTTTGTGTCGCCACGATTTGAACGATACAAAGAAATATCTAGTCAAATTCAAAAAATATTTTATGAATACACAGACTTAGTTGAGCCATTATCTCTTGATGAAGCGTATTTAGACGTTACTATAAATAAAAAAGGAAATCCAAGCGCAACATTACTGGCACAGGAAATTAGAAAACGTATTTTCGATAGTGTAGGTTTAACTGCTTCGGCTGGAATATCTGTTAATAAGTTTGTGGCTAAAATCGCTAGTGATTATAATAAACCAAACGGACAGAAAACAGTAAATCCAGAAGACGTTGTTTCATTTTTAGAAAAATTAGCAATTAGGAAATTTCATGGTGTTGGAAAAGTTACTACTGAAAAAATGTATCAACTTGGAATTTTCACTGGATTAGATTTAAAGACTAAATCATTGGAATTTCTAGAGAAACATTTTGGAAAATCTGGATATTTCTATTACAATGTGGTTCGAGGTATTCATAATAGTGAAGTAAAATCAAACCGAATTACTAAATCTGTTGCGGCAGAACATACCTTTGATACTAATCTTTCTTCTGAAATTTTCATGATGGAGAAACTGGAGATTATTGCTACGTCGTTAGAAAAGAGATTAAAAAGACACAAAGTTGCTGGCAAAACAATTACATTAAAAATAAAATACAGCGATTTTACACAGCAAACTAGGAGCAAGACATTGCCTTATTTTGTTTCGGAAAAAGCGCTGATATTAGAAGTGATAAGTGAACTTTTATATCAAGAACGAATGAAAGATTCTGTACGTTTGCTAGGAATTTCATTAAGTAATTTGAATACAGAACAAAAACAATTTGTAGTAGTACAGTTGAAATTTGACTTTTAAATAGATAAAAAGTAAGTTCAACAAGGGTTAAAGTTGATAAATTACTATTTTATCTTTATAATTAAAATTATATTTGGTTCTTAAAATGGATTTATTATGAGTGATTTTAGACAATATGAAGAAGCAGTTGCGATACATAATGTTAATTTAAAGGGTAATTCCACTCCCGTAAATTGTTGGGATTTTCATAATAATTTCTTAGATGAAGTAAAGAACTATATTTTGGATTTGAATAAACTAAATGCCATTGCTTTACAAAATAAATGGGTTCAAAGTAACTTAGATTTAAAAAACAGTCTAAAAGAAGAGGTGGTTATTGTAACGGATGTCAAGTTGAAAATTGTTTTTGCGTCGCACAATATCGTTGCAATGAATGGTTATACAGCTGCTGAAGTTCTGGGTAAAAATCCAAAAATGTTTCAAGGGAAACAGACAAATTCAGTTACCTCAAATGAAATACGTAACGCTGTATTAAAACTTCAACCTTTTGAAAAAACATTGATAAATTATAAAAAGAATGGTGACATCTATTATTGCTTGATAAAAGGATTTCCTGTTTTTAATACTAAAGGACAATTAACACATTATGTCGCTTTAGAGAAAGCAGCATAAAAAAGAAAACCTTTCCGATCTGGAAAGGTTTTCTTTTTTATATAATCTTAGTAATGAAATTAGTTTTTACTATTTAGTTTTGATAATAATCTTAAAAACTCAATATATAACCAAACCAATGTAATCATTAATCCCATTGCGCCATACCATTCCATATATTTAGGCATTTTTTGTTCTGCGCCTTTTTCTATTCTATCAAAGTCTAAAAATAGATTTAAAGCAGCAATTACAATTACAAAAATACTAATTCCAATACTCATCATAGAGTTACCATAATGCACCGGTACAAAGCTGGTAAACATAGAAAACAACCATGAAATTAGGTAATATGTTGCTATGGCAAGTGTAGCGGCAACTACCACGGACTTAAATTGTTCCGTTACTTTTACAATTTTATATTTATACAAGATCAAGCAAACCATAAAAGTTACAAATGTTGCTCCAACTGCTTGTATGACAATTCCAGGATACATTGCCTCGAATATAGCTGAAATTCCTCCAATAAATAAACCTTCAAATAGCGCATATCCAGGTGCTAAATATGGGGAGTATTGTGGTTTGAATGCAGCGATAAGAACTAAAACTAATCCAGCTATTGCGCCGCCAATTGCAGGAATCATTGGATTCATTCCGTTAAATGCCATCCACCAGATTACTATTGCAGAAGCAGTAAGTAGCAAAAATAAAATGATACTTTTGTTGATAGTACCTGACAAAGTCATTTCTTGGTTGTAATCTATAATTGTTGCGTGATGAACTTCGTCTTTTCTTGTAACGGCAGTAGAGAAAGTTTTAGTACTTAAAAATGGATTTTTAGAATTTAAACTCATAATTAGATTGTTTTTTGTTGGTCAAATATAAATGTTATTTTGTAGAAGATTGTTTAATTATTCTTAATATTTTTGACAATAAGAATTCAAATAAAAAGAAATTAAAAAATCCGTCTCATTTAGTAACGAGACGGATTATATAGTTGCTGGTGTAACTTTACTATTCTATTTCAGAAACTCTCAAAGTGTTTACCATACCTTTATCTTTTATAGGCATTGCTGCCAAGTTGATCAGGAAATCTCCTTTTTTAACGAATCCTTTTGCTTTTACAATTTCATTAATATCCGTTACCGTATCGTCAGTACTTACTGTTTTTTCATAGAAGAACGATCGAACTCCCCATAATAAATTAAGCTGTGTTAAGATTCGTTTATTAGACGTAAAAACTAATACATGTGCGTTTGGTCTCCAAGCTGAGATTTGAAAAGCAGTATATCCGCTGTTTGTTAGTGTGCAAATAGCTTTTGCGTGTATTGAATTGGCCATAGTCGCAGCATGGTGACAAATCGTTTTAGTAATAAATCGTTTTGTTTTGATCTGTGGCGTATTTTGTGGAACATGAATTAGTGGCGAATCCTCGACTGCCTGAATGATTTGAGACATTTTTTGAATAACCTGAACAGGATAATTACCTGTTGCAGTTTCTCCGGATAACATAACGGCATCTGCACCATCCATAACAGAGTTTGCTACGTCATTAACCTCAGCACGTGTAGGCGTTAAGCTGGTGATCATAGTTTCCATCATTTGTGTAGCTACAATAACTGGTATTCTGGCAGTTTTAGCCCTGCGAATTAATTCTTTTTGAACAAGAGGAACTTCATGAGCAGGAAGTTCTACACCCAAATCTCCACGAGCAACCATCAAACCATCACAATAAGCAATGATTTTATCGATGTTTTCTAATGCTTCAGGCATTTCTATTTTGGCAATAATAGGAATTTTATAATCAGAATGTTTTGCAATTAATTCTTGTAAATCTTGTAAGTCTTCTGGTGTTTTTACAAATGATAATGCAATCCAGTCTACATGTTGTTCGATTGCAAAAATGGCATCTTCAATATCTTTCTCAGTCATAGCTGGAAGTGATATTTTTGTATTTGGTAAATTAACTCCTTTTTTAGATTTTAATTCACCACCTTGTATTACTCTTGCTATTACTTCTGATTTTCTATCTGTCTCAACAATTTCAAAGATAAGTTTACCATCATCAAGTAGAATTCTTTCGCCCGGATTTACATCATTTGGAAAGTTTTTATATTTCATGAAAACTTTTTTAGAAGTTCCAAGAATGTCTTCAGCAGTAGTAAACGTAATTATATCTCCATCTTGAACTACAACTCCTTCTTCCATAATTCCTACGCGAAGTTTAGGCCCTTGTAAGTCACCAAGGATAGCTGTAGTATAACCAAACTCTTCATTTAAGCCTCTTATAAGGTTTATTTTTTCTTTTACATCATTGTAGTCAGCATGTGAAAAATTCACACGGAATACATTTACCCCAGAGTCGATCATGTCTTTTATGATTTCTCTAGTACTACATGCGGGTCCAAGTGTGGCTACAATTTTAGTTTTCTTGTTTGTAAGCATTTGTATTAAAAAATTAAATTGTTTTTAGATTTTATTTTATTTGTTTCTACTACGTAGGCAGTCGATATAGTTTCTATGGTCTTTAATAATAATATTGTATTGGATACATCCATAGGATCTTCGTTATTTTCTATTTTTAAAAAATAATCTACTTTTTTCAATTCGGGAAGTAAATAAGCTTTTGTAGCCACTTCCATAGTCACATTTGAAAATAGATTTTGATTGGTTCCTTCTTTCTGCTGGATAACCTCATTTTTATTCTGAATTAAATTCCATGAAAAAGTACTTTCTTCATCATTATAAAAGAATCTAGAAAAATTTATCTCTCCTTCTTTTATATTGATTTGAATATCGTTTTCACTTTTACTTAAATTTATTGGCAGTTTCTGATTGATAAAATAACACAATCTATAGTCTTCTAATGAAGTGTGAATTGCAATAAGATAGTAATCTATTTCGTCAAATCCGCCAAGATCTAGTTTGAGAATAGCCATTTTATTAAATAAATAAGATGTAAATATAGTATTTCTATTGGTGTATTACCCCCTTAGATGATGATGTTTGTGTTAATTTATGAACGATAACGTTGTAGTTTTGTAAATAATGGAATTATCTTCTATCCATTTTTTCTTGAAATGCAAAATAGGCGCGTTGGGATGCTTTTTCTTCTGCTTTCTTTTTAGATGTTGCTCTTGCTTTTGCGATCACTTTGTCATCGATACTAAGTTTTACACCAAATAAGCGTTGTCCATCAATTGCATTATCTTCAAAAATATCATAATGAAATATTTTTTTTTCTTTTTGACACCATTCGATTACTAAACTTTTGTAACTGATTACTTTGCCTTCTAATCGGGCAATATCTACATAAGGATCAATAACTCTTTTTTGAATGAACTTCTCGCAATACACATAGCCCCGGTCTAAATAGATTGCGCCTACTAGAGATTCAAAGATATTACCATGTATGTTTTCACCAAAATGCTGAAGTGGCACTTTGCTTTCTATATAATGAGCTAGATTTAACTCCTTACCTAATTCATTTAAATGTTCTCTGCTTACAATTTTTGAACGCATCTTAGTAAGGTAGCCCTCGTCTCCTAATGGGGCTTTATTGAATAAATGGGCTGCAATAACAGAGCTTAACATTGCATCTCCCAAGAACTCTAATCTTTCGTAATTAACAGGATTGCCTGAGGCATCCAGACGATTAGCGGAACGATGGGTAAACGCTTTTTTATAAGTAGTAAGATTTATTGGGGCAAATCCTAAAATTTTCTGAATAGTATCAAAAAAAATCCCGTCTTCTAGAGAACGGGATTTTGAAAATATTTTTCTGATTATATTCATATAATTAGATTTCTAATTTTTTTATTAATACGCAAGCATTATGACCTCCAAAACCAAAAGTGTTACTCATGACAACATTCATATCTCTTTTTTGAGCTTTGTTGAATGTAAAGTTTAATTTAGGATCTATATTTTCATCATCTGTAAAATGATTAATTGTAGGAGGTACAAGTCCATGTTTCAAGGAAAGAATCGAAGAAATAGTTTCTACTGCTCCAGCCGCTCCAAGTAAATGCCCTGTCATTGATTTTGTTGAATTTAAGTTCATCGTATAAGCGTGCTCACCAAAAACATGTAATATCGCTTTTGATTCTGCTAAATCACCTAGTGGAGTCGAAGTTCCGTGCATATTTACACCATCAACATCGCTAGCTTGTAATCCTGCATCTCTCAAGCAGTTTAGCATTACATTTTTAGCGCCAAGTCCTTCTGGATGCGGTGCAGTAATGTGATACGCATCTGCAGACATTCCGCCACCGCCTATTTCACAGTAAATTTTAGCCCCACGAGCTACAGCGTGTTCATACTCTTCAAGTACTAATGCGCCAGCACCTTCACCTAAAACAAAACCATCACGGTCTTTGTCCATTGGTCTAGAAGCTGTTTTTGGATCATCATTTCTGGTCGATAAAGCATGCATAGCATTAAAACCACCCATTCCGGCAATTGTAACTGCAGCTTCAGACCCTCCAGTAACCATAGCATCAGCATGACCTAATCTAATATAGTTAAAAGCATCGATGATAGCATTTGTCGAGGAAGCACAAGCTGAAACAGTTGTGAAATTGGGTCCTCTAAATCCGTATTTTATAGAAATGTGACCGCCTGCTATGTCCGAAATCATTTTTGGAATAAAGAAAGGATTAAATTTTGGTGTTCCATCTCCAGCGGCATAGTTAAGCATTTCGATTTGAAAGGTCTCTAATCCACCAATACCTGAACCCCAAATAACGCCTACTCTGTCTTTGTCTAGTTTTTCAAAATTGAAACCCGCATCAGCTACAGCTTCTTCAGATGTTACCATCGCATATTGTGCATAGCGATCCATCTTTCTTGCTTCTTTTCTGTCTAAAAAATCCTCAGCATTGAAATTTTTCAATTCACAAGCAAACTGAGTTTTAAACTTAGAAGCATCAAAATAGGTTATTGGTGCTGCTCCGCTAACGCCGTTAATAAGTCCATTCCAATATTGTTCAATGTTATTTCCAATAGGTGTAAGAGCGCCTAAACCTGTTACAACAACTCGTCTTAATACCATAAATTCTTTATTTTTTGTTATCTTTAAACAAATAAAACCCATGCATTCTTTGCTGTATTATACTACGAAAGAGCCATGGGTATTACAATAAATATATTTTTGATTGAATTTCAATCTCGAATTTAATTTTTTAAAAAAAATAATAACACCCGGATTTAGAAACAGAATTTCTAAGGACCGGGTGTGAACTTATTATTTTTTAGCTTCCTCGATGTAAGAGATCGCTTGACCTACAGTAGCAATGTTTTCTGCTTGATCGTCTGGAATTTGAATGTCAAATTCTTTTTCGAATTCCATAATAAGCTCTACAGTGTCTAATGAGTCAGCTCCTAAATCATTAGTGAAGCTTGCTTCTGTTACAACTTCGTTTTCGTCAACACCTAATTTGTCTACGATAATCGCTTTTACTCTTGATGCAATGTCTGACATAATCTTTAATTTTAGAATTTAATTTGTTGGCAAAAATAAAAAACTTTATTTGAAAACAACTATTTAGTTAATAAATGTGACTACTAATATATGAAATTTATTTTAACAAAGAAGTTGCATTGTTATTTACTTTCATTTTTTATGCGTTTTTTTGTGCTTTTAAAATAGACTAAGGTTATGAAAAAAATTGTTGTTTTTGCTTCTGGATCGGGTACTAATGCTGAGAATATCATTCAGTATTTTGTAAAAAAGCAAACGGGAAGTGTTGTGGCTGTTTTTACAAACAACCCAAATGCTGGTGTGATCGAAAGAGCAAAAAAGTATGGCGTACCAACAGAGATTTTCTTCAAAGAAGATTTAATTGAAGGTGAAGTATTACAAAAATTAAATTTAATTAAGCCAGATTGGATTGTTTTAGCTGGATTTTTATTAAAATTTCCTGAAAATATTATAAAAGCCTATCCCAATAAGATCATAAACATTCATCCTGCATTGTTACCCAAGTATGGTGGAAAAGGAATGTACGGTATGCATATTCATAAAGCGATTGTTGAAAACAAGGAGAAGGAAACCGGAATTACCATTCATTTTGTAAATGAAAATTATGATGAAGGTGCTATTATTTTTCAACAAAAAGTGCTTCTCACAGAAGAGGACACAGCTGAGGATGTTGCTTCTAAAATTCATGAATTAGAGCAAAAATATTTCCCTGAGGTTATTTTGGGTTTATTAAAGGAATGATTTAAAAATTTTTGATGCAATCCTAAAGTTTATTGGCATTAATGGATTGTTAAAAAAGCATTAGTAATTCAAAGTCTATTAATTGATATGGAATACGAAGTACATATATATACTGATGGTGCTGCGAAAGGCAATCCTGGCAACGGCGGTTATGGTGTGGTCATGGAATGGGTTGGAAAGCCCTATAAAAAAGAATTTTACGAAGGATTCCGTCGAACAACAAATAATCGGATGGAATTGTTAGCTGTAATTGTAGGCTTAGAAAAACTAAAAAATCCCAATACTAGTGTTTTAGTAGTTTCGGATTCTAAGTATGTGGTGGATTCTGTTGTTAAAAAATGGGTTTTAGGTTGGGAGAAAAAAGGTTTTTTAGATCGAAAAAATTCCGACCTATGGAAACGTTTTTTGGTAGTTTATCGTAAACATAAAGTCGATTTTAAGTGGATTAAAGGACATAATAATCATCTTCAAAATGAAAGATGTGATGAGTTAGCCGTTTATGCTTCTGGATTGCCAAATCTTTCTGTTGATGCTTTTTATGAAAAAGAGGAAGCTAAGTTGTTGTAAAACAGCATTAAAAGCATTCAAAAATTAGCAAAATTTTACGTTTTAAATCCATTGCAATTTTATTACTTATAAACTATCTTTGCACCTTAATTCGAAACGTATATAATGAATAAATTATTGATTGTTGGAACTGTAGCTTTCGACGCAATTGAAACTCCTTTTGGAAAAACGGATAAAATTTTAGGTGGTGCAGCAACTTATATAGGACTATCTGCCTCTTTTTTTAATTTACAATCAGCTATAGTTTCTGTAGTTGGAGACGATTTTCCACAAGAATATCTAGATTTATTAACATCAAAAAATATTGATATTTCTGGTCTTGAAGTGGTAAAAGGAGGGAAAACTTTCTTCTGGAGTGGTCGTTATCATAACGATTTAAACTCAAGAGATACATTAGATACGCAATTAAACGTTTTAGCAGATTTCCAGCCAAAAGTACCTCAGGATTATAAAAATTCAGATATTGTGATGTTAGGAAACTTACATCCGTTAGTTCAAAGTAGTGTTCTGGATCAGATGGAAACTCAGCCAAAACTAGTAGTATTAGACACTATGAATTTCTGGATGGATTGTGCTTTGCCAGAATTATTAGAGGTAATAAAACGTGTTGATGTAATTACAATCAATGATGAAGAGGCGCGTCAGCTTTCTGGAGAATATTCTTTAGTTAAGGCTGCGGCTAAAATACACACTATGGGACCTAAGTACGTGGTGATCAAAAAAGGAGAACACGGAGCATTATTGTTTCACAATAAAGAAGTTTTCTTCGCGCCTGCTTTACCATTAGAAGAGGTCTTTGATCCAACTGGAGCAGGAGATACTTTTGCAGGAGGATTTGCGGGTTATATTACACAGAGTGAAAATATTTCATTCGACAATATGAAAAATGCAATTATTCAAGGTTCTAATTTGGCTTCCTTTTGCGTAGAGAAATTTGGAACTGAAAAAATGGTTACTCTTCAAAAGAGTGATGTTTTGTCAAGATTGCAACAGTTCAAATCATTGACACAATTTGATATAGAATTATAATATAGAAAAGCCTCGGAAACGAGGTTTTTTCGTTTAATAAAAAAGCAACTAACTGCGCCCTTTTTAGCAAGAGTGATCAATGCTAATTATTACAAATTTATTTTTAGAATAACACAACAATTACAAAACACAAACAATGAGCGACGCTTTAAAACACGAATGTGGTATAGCCCTAGTAAGACTACTCAAACCGCTTGAATTTTACAAAGAGAAATACGGAACTGCATTTTACGGAATCCAAAAAATGTATCTTCTTATGGAAAAGCAACACAATCGAGGACAAGATGGTGCTGGTTTTGCAAGTATAAAATTAGACGTAGAACCTGGGGAACGTTATATTAGTCGTGTTAGATCTAATGATTCGCAACCTATTCAAGATGTATTTACGCAAATTAATGATAGAATAAACGAAGAATTAACCGCTCATCCAGAATATGCAGACGATGTAGCGCTTCAAAAACAAAAGATCCCGTATTTAGGAGAATTATTTTTAGGACATGTTCGTTACGGAACTTTTGGTAAAAACAGTATCGAAAGTGTTCATCCCTTTTTACGTCAGAATAACTGGATGCATCGCAATCTTATTTTGGCAGGAAATTTTAATATGACCAATGTCCAAGAACTTTTTCAAAGTTTAATCGAATTGGGTCAGCATCCAAAAGAAATGGCAGATACCGTAACGGTAATGGAAAAAATTGGTCATTTTCTAGACGATGAAGTTACAGATTTATACCAAGAATGTAAAAATGAAGGGTTAAATAAAAGAGAAGCTTCGCCTGTTATTGCGGAACGATTGGATGTAGGGAAAATTTTAAGACGTGCTTCTAAAAATTTAGACGGTGGTTATGCTATGGCTGGACTTTTAGGACATGGTGATGCTTTTGTTTTTAGAGATCCTGCTGGGATTCGTCCTGCTTATTTTTATCAAGATGATGAAATCGTAGTTGTCGCTTCAGAAAGGCCTGTAATCCAAACCGCATTTAATGTTCCTTTTGACAAAGTGCAAGAAATTGAGCCGGGAAGTGCATTAATAATTAAGAAGAATGGAACGATTACTATGGAAGAAATTCTAACACCAACCGTTAGAAAATCGTGTTCTTTTGAGCGTATTTATTTCTCTAGAGGAAGTGATGCAGAAATTTATCAAGAAAGAAAAACATTAGGAAGGCTTATTCTTCCAGCAGTTTTAAAAGCAATAGATCAAGATACTGACAATACGGTTTTCTCTTATATTCCCAATACTGCCGAAACTTCATTTTACGGATTAGTAGAGGCAGCACAGGATTTTTTAAATCAAAGAAAGAACAATTATATTCTTAAAAATAGAAATACATTAACTAAAGAATCTTTGCAGGAATTATTAGCGGTAAAAATTCGTACTGAAAAAGTCGCTATTAAAGATGCTAAATTGAGAACTTTTATTACAGAGGATAGCAGTCGCGATGACTTAGTAGCTCACGTATATGATGTTACTTATGGTGTGATAAAACCGACTGATAATTTAGTGATCATCGATGATAGTATTGTTCGTGGAACTACGTTAAAAATGAGTATCATAAAGATGATGGATCGTCTCAATCCAAAGCGTATAGTAGTTGTTTCATCGGCTCCACAAATTCGTTATCCAGACTGTTACGGAATTGACATGGCAAAGATGGAAGGATTGGTCGCTTTTAGAGCTGCATTAGCGCTTTTAAAAGAGAGAAACTTATACCATATAGTTGATGAGGTTTATGCTAAATGTAAAGCGCAAGAGAATTTTGCGGATACTGAAGTCATCAATTATGTTACAGCTATATATGCTCCATTTGAGCCGCAAGAAGTATCAGATAAAATTGCTGAAATGCTTAGTTCTCCTGAGATAAAAGCGGAGGTTAAAATTATTTTTCAAACAGTTGAAGATTTACACATAGCTTGTCCTAAGAATTTAGGAGACTGGTATTTTACAGGCGATTATCCAACTCCTGGAGGAAACAGAGTTGTAAACCGAGCTTTCATGAATTTTTATGAAGGAAAAGACGCACGAGCTTACTAAAAATTAGCGCTAATTGTTTTTAATCGGATATACAAGTTGTTTGTCTGATATATTTGGTAACAAACAAGAACTACTATAAATTTAGGTCACCATAATATTAGTAGGTTAAGTTTATGGTAGATTTGGGGCAAAAAAGGTGGAAGTAATTCCACCTTTTTTATGCAATAAACTCAAGTAAAATTTAAGGTATAAAAAAAGTCGAATGAACTAATCTGTTCATTCGACTTTTTTATGTTAAAGTAGCTATAGTTTTATATCTAAAACGAAGCTTTTGTCTTAATTATTTTTCTAAAGCAAATCTTTTTGCTACTTCAGTCCAGTTAATTACATTGAAAAATGCTTCGATATAATCTGGTCTTCTGTTTTGATAATTCAAGTAGTAAGCATGTTCCCAAACATCCATTGCTAAAATTGGAGTTCCGCCACAACCAATTCCTGGCATTAATGGATTGTCTTGGTTTGGAGTTCCGCAAACTTCAACTTTTCCGCCTTTGTGAACACAAAGCCAAGCCCATCCAGAACCAAATTGAGTAGCTCCAGCTTTACTAAAACTAGCTTTGAATTCTTCGAAAGTTCCAAAAGCAGCTTCGATTGCAGCTAATAAATCACCAGTTGGTAATCCGCCACCATTTGGAGCCATAACTGTCCAGAATAAATTATGATTATAAAAACCACCACCGTTGTTACGAACAGCCATGTTTTTCATGTCAAGATTAATCAAGATGTTTTCTATAGTTTTGCCTTCCATATCTGTTCCTGCAATAGCAGCATTCAAATTAGTGGTATAAGCATTATGATGTTTCGTATGGTGGATTTCCATTGTGCGAGCATCAATATTTGGTTCTAATGCATCGTAAGCATAAGGTAATTGTGGTAATTCAAAAGCCATAATATGATTGTTTAAATTAATGTAAAGTATTATTTTATTCAAATTTAGACATTTAAGTTTGGAATCGGAAATTCTATTTTGTTATAATTTCATTAAATTAATTGATAGTTGCTTCGTTTTATTAGGATAATAATTGATAATCAGTCCGTTTTTAATTTTTAACAGCATTTTTATTCGTTTATATTTAGGATAAAAATCATTCTATTTCTGGATTCATTAAAGCAATTTAAATCACTATTTTTGTAGCTAAAATAAC